>JAKPAQ010000173.1 GCA_029779385.1 Actinomycetes bacterium
CGGCGAGCAGGTTGCCGCCGAGGCGGATCGCAAAAACGACGATGCGCTGCGCAGTCAGGCGGTCGGCTGGCTTCGGCACGCCGTGCTCTTGTCGTCGGACCAGCCTGATGCAGCCCAGCTTCGGGCGCGAATACACCTCAGCAACCGAGGACGGCAACTGAAGCGCCAGAGCCTCCGGCGCAGCAGTAGGCACGATTGTTGGTTCGGGCGTCGGGGCTGAGGTTGTCACAGAAGTAGGGACCGTCGATGGCTCAGGTTCAGGGCTTGGCGTTCCGCCGGGATCTTCGACGTACTCCACCGGGATCGTCACCAACTTCAAATCCACCGGACCGACGCAATCGAGCGATACCGGCAAATCCTGGGCGTCAATATCTACCAGCGTTCCGAGGAACTTGAACCTCGATGGCAGGTCAAGTTGAACGTCTCTGTAGGCACCTGTGGGCACCGTCCAGGCCGAAAGAGTCCCCGTCGACTGGAACTGCCAAAGTTCGCCGACATTCTGCGGGATCGCCGAGATCGGCGCGGCCAGCTTCGGAATCGGGATGCCCGTGACAATTACAGCAGAATTCGCGGTGAACGCAGCATCGGTTGATTCGCCACTGATCGCCTCGGCTGCCAGTAGGTCCACCGCTGAGGCTCGCAGGGATTCGGTCATTGAGAAGGCCATTTTCACTGGCGCTGCCGGAATTACCTCACCCAGCTTGACCGAAGCTGGCGCCGTCGTCTCGGCCTTCAACTTGACGGTGTGGGTGCGCAGATTTAGCCCGGCGGCGATCACGGAGCAGCGGTAGTCCAGTTCCCTCGACGGATTTCTCGGGTCCGTCGGCTCGAACGGGACTGTCGGAGTAGGTGTTGAAGGGGTGGGCGTAGTCGTCGGCCCCGGTGTCCACGGCCCCGGGGTCCACTGCGTCGGCGGTCCGTCCGGGTCGGGGACGACAGGGTCGACCTCCGGTTCCGGGTCACCCGGCTCGAGCGGAACCACCGGCACCGTATCGAAGGTGGAATCGCCAGTTGCGGTGCACTTGAGTTCAGCCGGGAGCGGTCCGCCGAATTCGTCAATAATCGTTGAGTCAATCCGGATCTTGACCGGCAAGCCAAGCTTCAAGTCGTCGACCGAGTAGCTCGGCGCCTTGATAACCGGGATCGTTCCGCCGACCGAAATTCGCCACGGCGTACCCGCCATCTGTGGGACGGGCTGTTGCACCCCGAAAGTTTGCCCGATTATCACTTTGCTTTTGTTGCCGCCGGTGGTGACGGTAACGGCGGGGTTAGCCAGCTGTGCATCCATTGAGACTCCGCCAAGCAGATCTTTGACTGACGAACGCAAGGACTCTGCCATTACGAAAGTGAAGTTTGCCGACGATTCCGGGATTGACTGGCCGGGTTTCACCGCTGCGCGCGCGGTTGGCTTGACTAGTACGCGGACAAGGTGTGCACGCAAGTTGATCCCCACCGCGACTACGTCACAGCGATAGCCAAATTCTGATTCGGTGCCGTCCGGGTCCGTCGGAACACTCGTCGACGGCGGGGTCGAAGGAGTCGGATCCGTCGGGTCTGTCGGCGGCGTCGGATCCGTCGGCTCAACCGGGTCGACCGCGCCGCCCTCAACCGCGATGGTGCCTAGGGTTAGGTCTGTCGGGCCGGTGCACGCGAACGTCGTCGGAATGTCTCCACCGTCGATGTCGACGACAGTGACCGCGATGTTGAACGCCGCAGGCATGCCGAGTTTTAGGGTTGCGCCGGCGTCGTCAGGGGTGGTGATTGCCGGCCTCACGCCCGAAGCTCGCATCTGCCACGACTCACCAGCGGCTTGCGGGATCGGCGTCGAAGGTACAGCCAACCTGGGGATCGCCACCGAGGTGGTCTTGCCGCGCGTCGTGACCGTCAAGGAAGAATCAGTGGATTCGCCACCGGCCGATTCCGCAGCCAACAAATCCACCATCTTGGACCGCAAAGATTCGGGCATCGCCAAAGTTAAGTTCAGTGCCGCTGCGGAAATAGTCTCGCCCGGCTCGACCGATGACGGTACTGAGGTACTTGCTGTAACCGCGACCGTATTCACGCGCAGGTTTAGGCCACCTGCGTACACCTGGCAGCGATAATCAAACGACTTTTCTACGGTCGCTTGAGGCGCGCTCGCCGAGGCCGCCGGCGCTATTGCCATCGCGCCGCCCGCGACAAGGCTCCCCACGGCAAGCCCAACTACCGACCGAATGCTGTGATTCTTTCCCGAAAAAGACACGCTAAATCCCCTAAAAGATCCCCGCCCATTCGCGGTCGCCCCCAAGCGGCCAGAAAAGAATGGACGCGCCAACCATAAGTGCTGTAACTCACAGTGACATGTGTTGATCCAGAAAATTCGGTGGCAAAGAACTCCCCCGAAATGGTGTTATCCGGCGCTGGGTAGGCGCTGTCGCTCACAATGGACTTATGCCTTCTGTGCGAACACCTGACCCGAATCCCGGCTGGCTTTCTGAGTTTCAGCTAGAAGAGACCCGGTC
>JAKPAQ010000180.1 GCA_029779385.1 Actinomycetes bacterium
CGCAGAACCGAAGATCGGTTGACAAGGCAACTTCCAAGCCGCCGCCAAGGGCGAAGCCGGTGATAGCCGAAACGGTCGGCTTACCGATCGCAGCAAGCGCGCGAGTGAACTCCTGCAGCAGATGGCCGTGGGCGAGCATTTGGGCGTAACCCATCTCGGCCATTTCCTTGATGTCTGCGCCGGCGGCAAAAACTCGTTCGCCGCCGTAAACCACGACCGCACTGATGTCGTCGCGACTGTCAGCCTCGCGGGAGACTTCAATGAGTTCACGCTGAAGTTGGGCGTCGAGGGCGTTCATCTTGGGTCGATCCAACCGGATCGTGCCCACGCCATCGGTTACTTCAAGTTGGACGAACTGCCCCATTGTTCTTGCCTCCTGGTTGTGCTGGCTTTGAGCATAGGAGACGGGCTCAGACTCAAGAGCCGAGGGTTTGCAACGCCGTCCCGCTGAGCCGATAAGTACGCCAGTCCTGCATGTCCACCGCCCCTAATGAGCGATAGAAGTCGATCGAGGGGGTGTTCCAATCCAGCACCTGCCACTGCATTCGGCTGTAGCCCCGCTCCACGCAGATCTGGGCAAGTTGCTTCAGCAGGGCAAAACCTAGACCACTGCCGCGATGGGCCGGATCGATGTAGAGATCTTCGAGGTAGATCCCGTGTACTCCGTCCCAAGTCGAGAAGTTGAGGAACCAGATCGCCGTGCCAACTACACGACTGTCTTCTTCAGCCACTAACGCAAAAACGGCCGGGTTAGATCCGAAAAGTCGCTCATGAAGTTGCTCGGCGGTCACGACGCACTCTTCGGGCGCACGTTCATACGCCGCGAGATCATGGACGAGTCGAACGAGGTGTTCGACATCGGCTGGAACGGCTTGGCGAATTCGCGGATCAGTCACCACCTGATTCCATCACGAACACCGGTAGCCTCAATCAGGTGACCGCGGCAACCTCTCTTCACGATGGTGTTCTGACCCTCAAGCCGACTTCTGGGGCCAAAGACTTGACTGGCTTTGCAGTCCTGCTTTCGGCTGAGCGGATCGGCACCGTCGCACTCCAACACGCACCGGGCAAAGCTGGCCGTACCGCCGGTTCGGTCCGGTGGAATTTCAACGCCGGCACAGGCCAGTCGGTGGCCGCGCGCGCGATCGGTCTGGCGATTGACTTCTCCTTTGCCAAGTTGGGTTGGAATCGAGTCGAAGCGCGAGTGGCCGCAGACGATTCGACTGGACTTCGTTACGCCTCAATCGCCGGCCTGCGTCGCGAAGGGGTCGCCCGCACTGCGGGCAAAGAATCTGACCAGGTGATCCTCGGTCGAATTTCTACCGATCCGCCAGCGTTCAGCCGAGAAGGCTTCGTCGCGATCCTGAATGCGGGCCTGCCGCGAAAGCGAGTAATCGGCCAAGGGATCTTGCGCGATGAACAGGGCCGGATTCTGCTTTGCGAACTGACCTACAAGAAGGAATGGGACCTGCCCGGCGGGGTAATCGAAGTCGGCGAGAGCCCAGCGTTTGGTCTTGTTCGTGAACTCGAAGAAGAACTCGGAATAACCGTGACCGTTAACTCTTTAGTGACGATGAATTGGCTGCCGTCGTGGCGTCAATGGGATGACGCCTGTCTGTTCGTTTTCGCTCTCGGCACAGTCGACAGTTCAATCGTCGACGAAATGCATCTACAAAAGTCAGAGATCGCGGCCGTCCATTGGTGTGATGCAGCAACCATCGCCGAAAAGGCCACCGGTGCCACGATCGAGCTAACCCAAGCGCTTAGCCGCGGACCGCTGCCCGGATATCGCGAAGCACCCCTTCAACCTGAATAGGACGAATTGACGCTCGTGGGGGCGCGTAAGAATTCCTTGGCCGAAAAAGCGATCCACCCCAGCTGAATGATGATGCCCAAGGTAAAACCGACTATTGAATATGCGCTTCCTGGCACTGTTCGGTCCATCCCCGTAACGTAAAAGGTCAGCAGCAGAACGCTGGGCAGATGGGCGAGCGCGGAGACGAACTGTCCTTTTCGACTTGCCGATTCGCTGCGAAGGAACAGCGTGACGGTCGAGGCGATCAGCATCGGAACACCCAACCAAAACGCGATGATCGGCACTAGATACTGCAGGGTAATGAGCGCAGTGTCGCCGGCTGCAGATTCCCAAGTTCGGGCACCAATTGTTAGCGCTACGGCTACTACCAGCATCGAAGCCGCATAGGCGCAAACAGAAAACACTGCGTCCCACTTATAGCGATTCACCTTTGCCAACCTCCCCGACTGTGAGCAGATTTAGGAATCGGCATCCCTGAAAGTGGAACCTACCCTCAGAACAGCGCTGCGGCTAGGGACCTGCGGGCTTGGGCAACTCGCGGGTCACTCAAACCGACAACGGTAAAGAGTTCGAGAAGGTGTTCTCGCACCTGATTGCGATCGTCCTGGTCGATTCGCTTGATCAGTTCGATCAGCCGAATGAAGGCGTCCTCGACGTGGCCGCCGCTGACGTCTAGGTCAGCGACCAATAGTTGGGCGGCAATGTCACCGGGGGCGTCGGCCGCCGCCTTGCGAGCTACCTGTAGATCCGCAGTCGAGGTGCGCGCGTAAAGCTTTGTCGCCGCGAGTCGCTCGGCGACTTCGGCGTCAGCAGGAGATTGCGCCAAGAGCGTCTCGTACTCGGTGATCGCGGCGGCAAAGTCCCCGCGGGCGTAGGCCTCGTCGGCGACGGCAAACCGCGGATCATCTTCGGGCTCTGGTTCGTTCTCGGGCTCGGCGCCGGCGGATGCGGACGGTTCGGCCAGACCAGTCAGGCCGTTCTCCTGCGCTAGGCGCACCAACTCATCGAAGTAGCGTTTGATTTCGGTGCCATCAACTGTGCCTTGGAAAAGCGGCACCGGCTGGCCTTGAACCAGTCCGACGACCAGCGGGACGCCTTGTGCTTTGAGTGCTTGGGCGATGCCCGGGTTAGCGTCGGCGTCGACCCGAGCCACCTGAAGTGCGCCACCGTAGGACGAGGTGGCGGCCACGAGAACTTGAGTGAACTCAACACTCTGCGGCGAACGAGGCGACCACAGGGCGATAACGACCAAGTGGCGCATCGACGATTCGACCACCGACTGGAAGTTCGCTTCGGTCGCGTCAATCGCGTAGACGGCCGCACCGGGCGCCGCTGATGCGGTCGTTTCCGGACGCGGCTTTGCAAGTGCAGATAGGTCGATGGCGCCAGGGCGCGAGAAACTCATAGGCCAAGTGTAGGAAGGCGACTCACAACTGGTCGAACCGCTCGGTGTGCTCAACGACCTGCGTCGGTTCTTCCTCGCCAAATTTCTGGCGTTGGGACTTCGCCACGATCTTCGAACGACGCTTGCTCTCAGCGCGCACCGCATTGTTGATTTCGTGGTCGACGTCCAGAATTTTGGGCACATTTTTGATTTCGCGAAGACCCTGTTCTTGGGCCGCGGACTCAAACACAAAGTGACCGTAACCAAAAACCCGACCTAGCGGTGGCCGAGTCATCGTCATATCCAGAATGCGATTCACCGGCATGGTCGCGACTCGGGCAGTGAAGAATCCGCTGAGCCGAACAACCCGCCAATTCGTGACCACAAAAACATCGCGCCACTCTAGGAATGCCCGGGCGAAAAAGAAAACGACGCCAAGCAGCGACAACCACCACAAGACCTGCCAAGCAGGGTTGGTAGCAAAAACCATGACCAACAGGATGAGCAGGCTAAATCCCAATGCCAGCACCGCCGGCAGATAAACGATTGGGTGCTTCGGCACGACGCGCAGCACCCGTTCACCGGACCGTGGATTCAGTCGCTTTTGTAGTCGAGCATTGACGTCTGGATCGGGAAATGGTTCGTTAAGCCGAGCCCAGAATCGGCGCCAAAGCGTCGGCGAAGCCTCTTCAATCCCGATGCGC
>JAKPAQ010000193.1 GCA_029779385.1 Actinomycetes bacterium
CGTCTCATCACCTTGACCACCGATGCCCTACTTGCCCACCTGGAGAACTCATGACCGCCAACTCGATGCCCGATGTGATCGTGGTCGGCGCCGGAACTTCCGGCCTCAACGTCGCCAGAGAACTGGCCGCCACTGGCCTAGACTGCCTCATCCTTGAAGCCGGCGGACGCTACGACCGGCACACCTATCCGCGCGCCGAAATCGACGGCTCGGCCCAACTGTTTTGGGGCGGCGGGGTCGAACTCAACACCGACGCCTCCCTAGCCATCTTGCGTCCCAAAGTCGTCGGCGGCGGCTCGATCGTCAACCAGGCCCTGATGGACCGGTTCGACGAGATTGCCATAGACGACTTCCGCCGAATCAGCGGCGTCTCCTACTTCACCGCCGATCAAATGGCGCCCTACTACGACCGGGCCGAAGGCAACGTCTGCTTGCAGACCGTCTCGGAAGGACATCGCAACCGAAACGCCGAAATCTTTGCCGAGGGCTTCGGCCACAACGGCTACCAGCACGCCCCGCTGCGACGCGCCCAAGCCGACTGTCGGTTCGACGACGGAAACTCGTGCATTGAGTGCCTGTTCGGTTGTCGAATCGACTCCAAACAGTCCACCGCCATCACTGCCCTGCCAAAGGCCGAAGCCGACGGTGCGACCATGACCGCCGACGTCGAAGTAACCCGCGTCCAGGAACTGCCCGACCGCGTGAAAGTTACTGGCCTTGTCGGCAAGCCGGGCACCGCGCGACACGAGCAGATCTGGGTGGCCGAACGTCTGGTGTTGGCTGGCGGCGCGATCGGCAACTCGACCCTGCTGTTGAACTCCGGCTTCGGCCAAGGCAGGCCAACACTTGGCCGAGGGTTCTTCGTCCACCCCCAATACATGAACTTCGGTGTCTACGACGAACCCGTCAACGCCCACGCCGGCCCGCTGCAGAACTACAAGTCGGCCGACCCGGGCTTTCGCCGCCAAGGGTTCAAACTGGAGAACGTTTTCGCCGGGCCGTCGTCAATCGCCCTGCTGATCCCCGGCTTTGGCGTCGGCCACCAGAACCTGATGAAGCAGTACGACCACCTGGCCTGCATCGAAGTTTGCGTCCGCGACACGAACCCGGGGCAGATCCGAGTGAACCGCAAAGGCCAGACGGTGATCGACAAGAAATTGAACCGAAAAGACATCTCGCGCCGAGAGGCCGGTGCGGCCGCAATCCGCAACATTTTCTTGTCCACCGGCGCCAAGCAACTCATCGAAGGTGACGCCGGAATCGGGCTGCACCTGATGGGTGGATGCGCGATCGGCACCGACGCCAAGAACTCCGTCGTCGACCCGGACTTCACCCTGCACGGCAGCAGCCGCATCCACGCCGCCGACTCGAGCGTCTTCCCGCTCGCCCCCGGCATCAACCCGGCACTGACGATCGCGGCGTTGTCGCTGCGGGCCGCCGAGTCCGTGCTTTCAGCGAGCGGAAAGTGACCAAAATGGATACCTCGATCAGCCCAACGACACTCTCCCCCGCCCAGACCCGCGGCCTGGAGCGACTGGGCAACATTCTCATCCCCGGCGACCGTGATCTGCCGTCGTTCTCGGAGGCAAACGTCGCACCCGAAGCCGCCCGGATGCTGCCGTATATGCATGAGGCGGACCGGTCGAGCCTGCTACTGCTGCTGACGGTCTGCTCGCGCCTGCCGAAGATGCTTGTTCGCGCCTTGGTCGCGGCCGCGGCCGGCTGGCGGCGCGCACCCGAACCGATCGCCGGACTGCTGCGAATGGCCAACATCGGCATCAAAGGGGTCGTCCATTCCCTCTACTGGTCCGACTTGAACAACGACCGAATCCACGCGGCGATTGGCTACGACGCCACGATCAATGAAGCCGCCTACGAGGCAAGCCTGCAGTCCAAGAAGCCCAAGGAGCAAAAGTGAGCAGCACGAAAAACCCCCACACCGCAGGCGTAATCGATCGCGCTCGGGCGGGCCAAGTTTCGCTGGGCGCCTTGAGGGTTGCCGACCGAATCGAACACCTCAAAAAACTCCGCGAGGCGATCTTGGCCCGAAGCGAAGAGATCATCGACCGGGTGCAAGCCGAGACCGGCAAGTCACGTTCGGACATTCTCATGTCGGAGATCTTTGGCACGCTCGACTCGATCGCGTGGCTCGAAGCCAACGCCGAGTCCGCGCTCGCCGACGAGAAGATCACGACCCCGATGACGATGATGGGCAAGAAGTCGCGGATTTGGTATCAGCCGCGCGGCGTCATCTTGATCATCGCGCCGTGGAACTACCCGTTCTTCCAAGCGATCGTGCCGATCGCTCAGGCGCTGGTCGCCGGCAACGCCGTGGTCCACAAGCCGAGCGAACACACCCCGCTCGAAGGCCTCGTCGAGTCCCTCGTCGAGCAGGCGGCGATCGCGCCGAACTGGGTCCAAGTCGTTTACGGCGACGGACAGGCCGGCAGCGACGTGATCGCCCAACGCCCAGATCAGGTCATGTTCACCGGCTCGGCCCGCACTGGCCGCGCGATCATGCACCAAGCCGCCGATCTGCTGATCCCAGTCGAACTGGAACTGGGCGGCAAGGATCCGATGATCGTGTTCGAAGACGTGAACCTAGACCGAACTGTCGCCGGTGCGGCCTTTGGCGCACTGACTGCGGCCGGCCAGTCCTGCACGTCGGTCGAGCGACTTTATGTTCACGAGTCGATTCACGACCAGTTCACCAAAAAACTGGTCAACCTAGTCTCGAAGTTGAAGCTCGTTGATTCGCCTGCCGCTGACGGCGGCGACGGCGATATCGGCACCATGACGACGGACTTCCAGGTCAAGACGGTGGCCGCGCACGTGCTGGACGCGGTTGATCGTGGTGCGACCGTGCTCACCGGTAACGACTGGGACGCCCAAGCCGCCCTCGACGGCCGTCCCGGGTTGGCCGGTCGCCCGTATCGACTCGTGCCGCCACTGGTGATCACCGACCTGCCAGACGACGCGCTGATCGTCACCGAGGAAACGTTCGGGCCGGTCGTCCCGGTGCTGAAATTTAGTACCGAAGGCGAAGCCGTCGCCCGCGCCAACGACTCGATCTTCGGGCTGACCGCGAGTGTGTGGAGCGCCGATTCGGCCCGCGCCGAACGGGTCGCGCGCCAACTAACCTGCGGCGGGGTGTCGATCAACAACGTGATGGCCACCGAGGCCACCCCGGCACTGCCGTTCGGCGGAGTCGGCGAATCGGGAATGGGCCGCTACAAGGGCGTCCACGGTCTGCGCGCGTTCACGAACGCCCAGTCGATAATCATCGATTCGGACGGCACGAAACTCGAACCGAACTGGTACCCGTACACGGCTAAGAAGTACGCCATGTTCAACAAGATGATGCGGGCGTGGCTAGTCGAAGGACCCACCAAACTCGCCCGCTTCGCCGTCGCCGGCACGCGCTTGGAGAACTACTCGCAAAAGGCCCGCCGCGACTGAACCGGACATTGTCGAAACGGTTCAACTAATCCCGAGGCGCTTGGCGACTTCGGTGCCGCCGACTTCGCGGATGTAGTCGGCGTCGCCGACGACGACCAAGCGGACGGTCGCGCGCGACATTCCGACATAGAGACGTTCTTTGGCGCGCTCATGGGTCTGCGAGTCGTTCACGCACAGAACCACCGCACGACGCTCCAACCCTTTCGCGCCGAGCACGTGGCCGTAGAAGGCGTCGTCGCCGTCCCAGAACGACTCCCAGTACTCCTCCTGACCCTTCAACTCCTGGCGCGAAATCTGTTCGGGATGGCGAGAACCGGTAGTGAGCAGCATGATGTCGCCGGGCTCCCAGCCCTCGTCCATCAGCAGTTCGACTTGATCGTCTGCTACTTCCAGCGCCTTTTCGGCCGGTACGTCCACGAAGGTCACTCCAGGCCCGTCGTCGCCCATGGCGTACATCCGACTCGGTGCGAGCGGCCCGAAAACCTCGTGGATCTGCCGAGTGTTTCGCACATTGTGATCGAGCATGAGCGGCACCAGCTGAACTGGCGGCTTGCCGAACCTCGCGAAAATTCGCTGGTTCTCGTCCGAATACAGGTATAGCCCGCCGTGGTCTTGGTCCCGCAACGCCTTGATCACCGGTTGCCACCACAGGTCGGCGAAGTCTTGAGCCTCGTCGACGATGATCGAGTCGTACTTGTGGTTCTCATCCAATCCGTCAGCCAGGACGCTCATTTGCGTCGGCAGGTTCTTTTCCCAAAAATCGTGGTCGTCGCGGGCCCCTTCGGCCGGCGCGCCCCACTGCACACCGAAGTCGTGGAAGGTGCCCACGAAGGCCGGTCGATCCTTGTACGGCCAAGTCGCGACTTCACGCTTTAGGTACGACGCCAAACCGAGCGAATAGCAAAGCAGCGCCACCCGTTCGGCCGGGCGACCCTGACGCCCGCGGGTGAGTTGGCGCGCCTGAGCCAGCGCGAGTGCCGTTTTCCCCGATCCGGCCCCGCCACGAATCTCCATCCGCGGCAGCAACCGGGTCACTTGCAAGATCGTTGCTTGATCTTTGGTCAGTCGAACAGCCGTGTCCTCGACCAGCCCGGCGATGTCGTGCACTGTCGGCTCGGTCGGCTTGCCGCTGAGCACCTGAATCAGCGACTCAATCTGCGCGTCGCCCGGCACTTCGAAGCCGCGCTCTACTCGGCTGGCATTCTCCACCAGCCGGTCGGCCAAGTTTTCCATGTCGCCTTTATCGTGCAGCGACCAGCGCGGCAAATCTGGCAGATCAAAGTCGTCAGGAAACGTCGAGTACGGGGTAACGACCGCGTGGGCCCAGACAGCGGTGGGCTGCGAGGACCGCTTGCTCACATAGGTGCGTAAAGCGTATTTGGCTTCGCGTACCTGCGTAACTGGGTCGATTTCATGCGCTTGGCCTTTGCGTTTGATCTTCCAGCCGTCGTCAAACCAAACCAGCCCGCCTTTGACCTCGACCACCACGATGCCCACTCCGTGCAGGACGACAATCAGATCGGCCTCGTGGTCTTTGGTCTCGTCGGTCAATCGGACGTTGGCAAAAATGACATCGTCGGGCCCCAAGTTGTCGCGCAAATTTTCCCAAACATCCCGCTCGGAGCTGGTAACGAAATTGGGCTCTTGCGGAATCAGCGTGGGCATGGCCCAAATCTAGTGGGCACGAAGTCGATAAAGCGCGTGTTTGCGCAGACGATGTCCCGGTTCAAGAGCCGGATGTTCAAAGTCTGCGACCCACGACATTCCAAGGCGCTCCATCACTGCTCGAGAGCGCGTATTCGACTCGGCGGTAAACGAGAACACCTCGACCGCTTCGAGGTGTTCAAGCCCGAAACCCAGAACCGCACGCGCGGCCTCGGTCGCAAGACCTTTCCCCCACCAAGGGCGGGAAAACCGCCAACCAACCTCGAGCGCACCAGCGGGTAGATCGGCGGCCAAAACAACCGCATCGGGCACTGGCTGGAGTGCAATAACACCGGCGAATTTCGTCGTCTGGCGTCCAACGACGACCCACCATCCCCAGCCTCGTGCAGAAAACTCAGATTCGAGTCGATCAGCGAGTGCGTCGCTTTGCTCAACGCCCAATACTTCAGGGAAATATCGCATGACCTCAGGGTCAGCGTTCATCTTCGCGAATGGACTACGGTCTTTCGCCTGCCAAGGTCGGAGCAGCAGTCGCTCGGTGACTATCTCCACTGGTTGTTCCCCAGGAGAAGTTCAGGAGGTGGGCGGTTCGTTCGACTTCTTGGGGTCGATGTCGACGGCGCCATTTTCGTCTTCGCCGTCCCACGGCTGCCGGGCGCGGCGCGAAACCAAAACAAACGACCAAAGCAGTAGTCCCACGACGATGAAAAGGCCGAGCGTATAAATACCGGCCAGCCAGCCAATCGACTGGTTGCCGTCGGGGTCGATTTCCTCGGCGGCCAAAACCGCAAACTGCAAGGTACTCACGACTTCAGCCTAGCCCGACGCCCTGACGGCCCTTGTTCAGCGTCAGGCAAGCGACAGGAACAGCTTTTCAAGATCGGCAACACCGTCGGCGCTGTTCGGCTCCGAAAGGCATTGCTGCAGTCCGGTCGAAATAATCGCAAAGCCGGCGCGGTCGAGTGCTTTAGAAACTGCGGCAACCTGGGTGACGATGTCTTTGCAGTCGCGGCCATCTTCAATCATCGAGATGACGCCGCCGATTTGCCCTTGGGCGCGCTTGAGTCGCTTGACGACGGACTCTAGGTTCGCGGGTTCGATGGTGGTCATCAGCCAATCGCCTCTGAGTAGGTCCACGAGTCGCCTTGGTCATCGCCGTGACCGTTGCACCACTGGTCGGCCGGGACATGCGCCTTGACTGAGTCAACGTGCTGTCCGCACCCGCTCCAAGTCGTCTTTGCGCAAACTATGCATACCACTGGAGAGCACATGTGCTTTTCCCTTCGATTAGGTTTGTAAACGGTACCCCCGATGGTACCTCATCATACCCTAGGGGGTATAGTTTGGGCATGGCTAACTCACTACCGCAAAACCCTCGCATCCTTATCGTCGGCGGCGTCGCCGGCGGCATGTCGGCGGCCACTCGGTTGCGACGACTCCTCGAACACGCCGAGATCACCGTCATCGAACGCAGCGGACACGTCTCGTTCGCAAACTGCGGCCTGCCCTACCACGTCGGCGGCGTAATCGAGGACCGCGAAAGCCTCCTGCTCAACACGAGCGAATCCCTCGGCGCGCGCTTCGGCCTCAAGGTGCTGACCCGTCACGAAGCGATCAAGATCGACCGCGAGAACAAGCAGCTAGTTGTGCGCGACCTAGCCCAAGATGAAGTCGTCGCGCTTGACTACGACGTCCTCATCCTCTCCCCCGGTGCCCGCCCCGTCGTGCCGCCAATCCCGGGCATCGAACGCGCCCTGACCCTGCGCGACATCGAAGACACCGACAAGATGATCGCCGCGGTCGCAAACGCGAAAACCGCGGTAGTGATCGGTGGTGGCTTCATCGGCATCGAACTGGCCGAGAACCTGCGCCACCGCGACCTTGCGGTCACCGTCGTGGAGGCCGCGCCCCAAGTGATGACCCCACTGGACGCCGAAATGATCGCCCCAGTCCAAGACGTGCTGCGCGAGCACGGCGTCGATCTGCGCCTAGGCACCTCGGTCGCCTCAATCGAATCCGATCAGGTAACACTCGCCGACGGTTCGACGATTCCGGCCGACATCGTGGTGGCCGCAATCGGCGTACGCCCCGACGTTTCCCTAGCAGTATCGGCCGGTCTAGAACTTGGCCCCAATGGCGGCATCGCGATCAACGAAAACCTCGCCACTAGCGACGAGTCGATCTACGCAGTCGGCGACGCGGTCGAAAAGTCAGATCCCGCTGGCGCCAGTCGCCTCGTCCCGTTGGCCGGACCGGCGAACCGCCAGGGCCGCCTAGTTGCCGACGTGATCGCCGGTCGCAAAATCAGCGAACGACCGGTCCAAGGAACCGCGATCTTGGGCGTGTTCGGCCTGCAGGTCGCCACGACCGGCAGCAACGAACGCACCCTTCGGGCCGCCGGCGTGCCGATGCGGATCATCCACACCCACCCGGCCAACCACGCGGGCTACTACCCCGGTGCCGAGCAACTGTCGCTCAAACTGATCGTCGATCCGGCAACTGATGAGATTCTCGGGGCTCAAGCAGTCGGCGCCGAAGGCGCAGACAAGCGGATCGACGTCATCGCGACCGCGATGCGTGGCGGGCTCAAAGCCAGCGAACTAGTCGACCTGGATTTGGCGTACGCCCCGCAGTTCGGCTCAGCCAAGGACCCGGTGAACATGCTCGGCTACTTGGACTCGAACCTGACCGAGGGGCTCGTAGAGACGATCCAATGGCACGAACTCGACGACAGCCGCCCGATCGTCGACGTTCGCACCCCGGCAGAAAATGCGCGCGACTCAATCCCGGGCGCGATCAACGTCGAACTGGACCGCCTGCGCGAGCACCTCGACCAAATTCCGACCGGCGCGGTCGTCTACTGCCAGGTGGGATTGCGCGGCTACCTTGCCGCCCGGCTGCTGAGCCAGCACGGCATCAAGGTGGTCAACCTCGACGGCGGGATGCGCACCTGGCGCGCGGGCCAGTCGTCGAAGGTCGAGGCAGTGCCAGTCGGCTGACTTCGGGTCAGCGAAGGCCAGCGAACAAGTCGTCCTCTGGCACTGAGGTCTGGACGATGGACTTGACCAGTTCATAGTCCTCAGTAGGCCAGGCTTCGGCTTGGACCTCGCGTGGAACTGCGAACCAGAAACCGTTCGGATCGATTTGCGTGGCGTGCGCCAACAGCGCTTGGTCGCGCACTTCGAAAAACTCCGAGCACGGAACGCGCGTGGTCACTCGCTGGTCGTGCGCCGGGTCGACCTGCCAGTTCGCCAGTCGTTCCTTATATGGCGATTCCAGGCCGTGGCGGGTCATCGCCGCGTCGATCGCGACGATCCGTTCGTAGGACCAGCCGTGGTGGTAGTAGACCTTTTGCACCTGCCACGGCTCGCCAAGTTCGGGAAACTGGTCCGGGTCGGCTGCCGCCTCGAACGCGAACATGCTGATCTCGTGGCATTTGATGTGATCCGGGTGCGGATAGCCGCCGTTCTCGTCATAAGTAGTCAGCACGTGCGGGCGAAACGACCGAATCAGTTTTACTAGCGGAGCCGCAGCCTCTTCCAATGGCACCAAGGCGAAACAACCCTCGGGAAGCGGCGGCTTCGGGTCGCCTTCAGGCCAACCCGAATCCACGAAGCCGAGCCAGTCTTGTTTGATGCCCAAGATTTCACGCGCGCGATCCATCTCTTCGCGACGGATCTGCGCGATCAATTCTGGGTTCTGCGAAATTCCCGGGTGCTCGAATCCAGGATTCAGGATTGAGCCGCGCTCGCCGCCGGTGCATGTTGCCACGTGAACGTCGACGCCCTCGGCCACATAGCGCGCGGTCGAGGCCGCGCCTTTGCTCGACTCGTCGTCTGGGTGGGCGTGCACATGCATCAACCGCAAACCGTTGTCTTCGACCACGTCCGACATCCTCCCACTAGCCTGAGACACTGGAAGGCGTGAGGGACCTCGATGATCGTTACGGCCGCAAACCCAACTCCAAGCCGCGCTGGCTTTGGCCAGCAATCGCCACGGTCGGGATCTCGGCCGGGATCGCTTGGGCGGCTTGGGCCGCCTGGTCCGAAACTCCGGTTTTTCAGGCCGAAGTTTTCGCCTACGACGTGATCGATGACCAAAACATCGCCATTTCACTTGATGTCTACCGCGACGAGGCAATCGCCCTGACCTGCACGGTCTACGCCCAAGCCCACGACAAGATGATCGTTGGCCAAAAAAGCGTTGCCATTCCTGCCGAAAACAAGGAACACACCCGGGTCAAAGTTGACGTAAAAACTGAACGCCGGGCCGTCACTGGTCGCTTAGAGTCCTGTAAACCGAGTTGATGCTGGTAAACTTGGAATTTCACCCCGGGCGATCCCGGGGTGTCGTACGTAGGACAGGAGCACACCATGTCGACTGAGACTGAGACCATCTGGGTAAC
>JAKPAQ010000194.1 GCA_029779385.1 Actinomycetes bacterium
CCATCGCTGCCTTATTTGGCGGCGAGGTCATCAATGCCGAGGACGCGCTCCGGTTGGGGATCGCCCAAGAGATTGCCGACGATCCAAGGGCACGCGCGCTTGAACTCGCCGCCACCTATGCCGGACGCAATCGGGACCTGCTCGCCAAGATCAAGGAGAGCGTGCAAATCGCGACTACCGCCGACTTGGCGACGAGTTTGGATTTCGAGTCGTGGGCTCAAGCCGAATCACTTGGCAGCAACGAGTTCGCGGCGTTCGCGGCCCGATTCAACGACTGAGGTCTGCCAGTCACACGCCTTGATGTGCGGCTGCGACGTCGCTGGCCTCCTCGGTCAGCGCGTCAACGACGTACCGCACCGAAAGGCGTTCCATCCGGTCGGGACGGATGACCGCAGTAATTTCACGGGTGGCGCCGATCCCGGTCAGTGGTTTGGTGACTAGTTCGTTCGCGTGCGTTCGCGTCGTGAACCTGGGCAGGATCGCGATGCCAAGGCCGGCAGCCACGCAGGCCTCGACCACTCGGTTGTCGTCAAAACGTTGGGCGATTTGGACTGGCTCGCCGGTGAAGGCTGCGAGGTCTTGGAGCACTCGATCGAACGGGAAACCTTGTGGAGCTCCGATCCACGTTTCGCCGATGACGTCCTTGGGTGAAACGGTTCGCCGGTCCGCGAGTCGATGATTCTTTGGCAGTACGACATCCAGTGGCTCGCGCATCAGCGGCACGAGGTTCAGCCCGCGGGCGTGCCATTGTTCGGTCACCGTCGGCGAATCGGCGACGACGATGTCGTGATTGGCGACCATCTCCAGCACGTCATAGTTTTTGGTCGGGTCTCGATCGGTTGCCGAAACGATGATTTCCGGTTCGGCAGCAAGGCGCTTCAACAATCCGGCAAAAAGCATCTCGGCGGCGGTGGGAAACATCGCCACGCTGACGTCGCCGGCCGGGCGGCCCATGTATTCGTGCCAGCGGGCTTCGGCGCGCGCCATCGCCACGGCCAAGTCGGTAGCGGTGGCCGCGAGTTCTCGACCGGCTGACGTCAGTTGAACGCCCCGGCCTGCCGGTTCGATCAGCGGCGCTCCCGCTTCGCGTACGAGCAGTTTGAGTTGCTGCGAAACCGCCGACGGTGTGATCTGCATCTCGTCGGCAACCGCACCAACCGAGCCGCGATCGGCCAATTCGCGCAGCATTTC
>JAKPAQ010000337.1 GCA_029779385.1 Actinomycetes bacterium
TGAACGCGGAGGTCGCCAGCAACGGGGCGTTCTCGTTTACGAACAACTCGACCGAGTACAACGAGTTCGCCGATGGTGACGGTATCTTGCAGTTGACCCGTTCCGAGCGCGACATGATCGATTTGGCCAAGCAGAGCTCCGAGACCCTGGTCGTGGTCTACAACGGTGCAAACGCCATGGAACTCGGCGAACTGGCAGACGATCCCGAGGTGGACGCCATCGTCTGGGCGTTGCCCCCCGGCCAGGTCGGCTTCAACGCGTTGGGCCGGATCTTGGACGGCGAGACCAACCCGTCGGCCAAGACCCCCGACACCTTCGTCCGTGACCTGGGCCAGACCCCCACCGCGAAAAACTTCGGCGGCTTCACCTACACCAACATGGACGAGTTCGCACAAACCTCGTTCTTCACCAAGCAGACGGTCCTGCCCAGCTTCGTGAACTACGTCGAAGGCATCTACGTGGGTTACCGATTCTGGGAGACCGCAGCCGCCGAGGGTGCGATCAACTATGACGCCTCGATTGTCTATCCGTTCGGTTACGGATTGTCCTACACCACCTTCACCCAGCAGATGGGGCCGGTCAGCCTCGCCAACGGCAAGGTCTCGTTCGATGTGACGGTGACCAACACCGGCGATGTGGCTGGCAAGGATGTGGTCGAGGCCTACTACAACCCGCCCTACACCGAAGGCGGCATTGAGAAGTCCGCGGTCAACCTGGTCGCCTATGACAAGACCGAACTGCTGGCACCGGGTGCGTCGCAGACCATCACCGTAACCTTCGACGACGACGACATGGCGTCCTATGACGTCAAGAATGGCGGCGCCTACGTGCTGGAGGCCGGTCGCTATGACATCTCGCTGCGGTCGGATTCGCACACCGTCATCGACACCAAGCCGATCACCGTCGACCAGACCATCACCTACAACACTGCCGACAGCACCCACGATGGCGACCTGATCCCGGCCACCAACCAGTTCGATGCAGCAAAGGGAGAGGGCATCACCTACCTGTCGCGGGCCGGTAACTTCGCGAACTATGCGCAGTCGACCGCCGCTCCGGCCTCGTCCGAGCTGGCGGCAGACCTGAAGGCGACCTTCGTTGTCAACAGCAACTACGACCCGACGGCGTTCAACAACGCCTCCGATGTCATGCCGACCACCGGCGCCAAGAACGGGCTGGTACTGGGTGACCTCGCCGGAGCCGACTTCAACGATCCGCGCTGGGAGCAGTTGCTCGACCAGATGACCTTCGATGAGATGAACACCCTGATCGCCAACGGCGGCTACCAGACCCCTGCGGCCAACTCCGTCGGCAAGATCCAGACCATCGACGTCGACGGCCCGGCCGCGTTGAACAACAACTTCACTGGTGTCGGCTCAATCGGCCTGCCGATCAGTGTCTCGGTAGCCGCGACGTTCAACCAGGACCTCGCCCACCAGTTCGGCACCGTGATCGGCAAGATGGCCGAGGAGATGAACGTCTCGGGCTGGTACGCCCCGGCGATGAACATCCACCGCAGCGCCTACGCCGGCCGCAACTTCGAGTACTTCTCCGAAGACCCGATCCTGTCCGGCAATCAGGTGGCCCAACAGGTCACCGGGGCCCGCGAACTGGGCGTCTATGCCTTCATCAAGCACTTCGCACTCAATGATCAAGAGACCAACCGCAACAACATGTTGATGACTTGGGCCGAGGAGCAGTCGATCCGCGAGATCTACCTGCGTCCCTTCGAGATCGCCGTCAAGGACGGCGGCGCACAAGCCGTGATGAGCGCGTTCAACTTCATCGGCACCGTCTACGCCGGCGCAATGCCCGAACTGCTGCAAACCGTGCTGCGCGATCAGTGGGGCTTCCAGGGCATGGTGCTGACCGACTACTTCGGTGGCTACGGCTACC
>JAKPAQ010000210.1 GCA_029779385.1 Actinomycetes bacterium
TAGGCCGAGAGATGGCTTTGGACAAGATCGTTGCCGCCGGTCGCGAGGTCGGCATTGCTTTCGCCGACGAGGTCGCCGGCGTTGTCGACGACATAGAGGTCCGAGCCGTCGCCGCCGTTCATGGTGTCTGCACCCGCACCGCCATCCAGGGTGTCGTTGCCGCCGCCGGCGTCAAGGCTGTCATTGCCTCCCAGCCCTTCGAGCTTGTTGTTGGCGGTGCTGCCGGTCATGCTGTCGTTGAAATCGCGTGAGCCCCGCACGTTTTCAATGTTCGCCAACGTGTCGGTACCGCCATAGCCGTCGCTCACCGTTCCAGTCACCAGGTTAACGATGACCCCGGCCATACTGGAGGTGTAGTCGACGCGATCGACACCGCCTTTCCCGTCGATCAGGTCGTTGCCTTCGCGGCCTTCGAAGGATTCGAAGGTGGCGCTGTCGCTGCCCGTCAGCGTGTCGCTGTAGGCCGAGCCGCGCACACCTTCGATGTGGCGCAGGGTATCGGTGCCGCCGAAGCCATCGCTGGCGCTGCCGTCGAGCGTGTCGTTGAGCGTGACGTTCACTCCATTCGGCGAAGTGGTGTAGTCCACCCGATCATAGCCCTGACCACCGTCGATGGTGTCGTTGCCCGCATTGCCGATGAATCTTTCAATCAGGCCGTCGCTGACGCTGGTACCGTTGGCGGCCAGTCCGCCAGTCAGAACGTCGTGGTAGGCCGACCCCCGGATGCCTTCGATGTGGCTCAGTGTGTCAGTGCCGCCAGAACCGTCGCTCGCCGTGCCGGTGACCAGATTGACGTTGACCGCACTCGTCGAGCGGTCGTAGGCAACGTCGTCGAAGCCGCCGCGGCCGTCGATGCTGTCGTCGCCGGCCAGACCTTCGAAGCGTTCGGTCAGCGTGCTGTCGCTGCCGAGCAGCGTGTCGTTGTACGCCGAGCCACGGATCTGGTCGAAGTTGATCAGGGTGTCGTTGCCGGCCGCACCACTGGCCGTACCGGCAGCCAGGTCGACGGAGACTGCTCCCGCTGCATTCTGGTAACTGACGCGGTTGTTGTTATTTTGGTTAAGCGTGTCGGTGGTCGCACCACCGTTCAAGGTATCGTTGCCGAGGCCACCTTCCATCTGCTCAAGAACCAGGGCGACGCTTCCCGTGATCGAATCGGCGAAGTCGGAACCGCGAATCAGGTTGATGTTGATCAGCGTGTCTATGCCGCCGAAACCATCACTCGTCGAACCATTGCCGACACCGGCGCCGGCACCCAGGTTGGCGGTCACCCCAGCGGTGCTGGAGACGTAGCTTGCCAGGTTGAAGTCGGCTCCATTGATTCTGTCGGTGATCGCGCCACCATCCAGCGTGTCGCCGCCGGCACCGCCGATCAGTGTGTCGGCGCCCGCTCCGCCACTCAAATAATCGTTTCCGCCCCCGCCATAGAGAATATCGTCTCCTTCATTTCCGAACAACGTGTTAGCGGCACTGGAACCGATCAGATAGTCGCTGTGTCTTGAACCATGAGCAGGGCCTCCGCACTCGGATAGCATAGTCAATTTCGTCATACCTTGCGAAGCAGAAACCGTTGCCGGCCATGAATTTATGCTAATTGCTTGTAAACCCGCGCGAAATCGGTTCTACTCTCGTCTTTTGGACGACAGAAATGACTCTGACGAGGGGGGCAAGCCTGATGTGCTGTTTCAGAGAAGTGGACGACCCGCGCA
>JAKPAQ010000224.1 GCA_029779385.1 Actinomycetes bacterium
TCATCGGGCCGTTTGGACGGACCTTCGAGTCTGTCGCGTCTGAACGGCTGTAGGCGACCTAGAACAGCCGCAAAGACGGGTCGTCTAGACCGCGCAGTTCGTTGTAGTCGACGGTGACGCATTCGATTCCGCGGTCTTTGGCCAACGTGCGCGCCTGCGGCTTGATCTCTTGGGCGGCGAAAATACCCCGAACCGGTCGAAGCTTTGGATCGCGGTTCATTAGTTCTAGATAACGCGTCAACTGCTCCACGCCATCTATCTCGCCGCGCCGTTTGATTTCGACTGCGACCGAACCGCCGGCCGCGTCGCGACACAGCAGGTCGACCGGCCCGATCGCGGTCATGTATTCGCGCCGCACCAGTGAAAGGCCTTCGCCCAGGCTGGCGGTGTGATCGGCCAAGAGCTCTTGGAGGTGCTTTTCCACGCCGTCCTTGTGCAGGCCGGGATCTATGCCGAGGTCGTGGCTTGAATCGTGCACGATCTCTTCGAGGCGAATTCGCAGACGATCGTCGGACTTGGTCGCCGAAACCGTCCATTCAGTCACGCCGTCCTCGGCGGTGCCCTCACGCAGGGTGCACGGCGGACTCATCCAGTTCAACGGCTTGTAGGAACCGCCGTCGGCGTGGACGAGTACCGAACCATCGGACTTGACCATGATCACCCGAACCGCAGGCGGCAGATGGGCAGTCAGTCGCCCGGTGTAGTCAACCTGGCAGCGAGCGACGACGATCCTCACTGGCGAACGAGGGTGCCAAGCCGGAATACGAGGGTTCCGTTGGTGATGGTGCCCTCGTTCGATTCACCGTCGTCGCCTTCAAGGGTCACGGTCTTCGCGGTCACTACGTATTGACCGTTGCGGAAGCCCTTGTTGCCCTGGTAGTCCTCGACGAAGGTGCCGTCGGGCTTGAAGTGGACAGTCCAGTCGGCCTCCTCGTCTCGCCACGTGCCGACCACGTCGACGGCTGCGGCCGACGATGACGCCGAAGACGTCGGGGCGGTTGAGTTGGTTGGGTTAGAGGCAGCCGGGGCATCATCTCGGGCGCAGCCGGTAAGGCTCACAACCGAGACTGCTGCAATTGCGGCAATCGCCAGACGTTTCGACATGGGTCTCCCATCGGGACATCAGAACTGTCACGCTAGTCTGTCACGAACACTCGGCCGACTTCGATGCCGACGTGCCAAGCCTTGAAGGAGATTCTTGATGCAGGAAATCGTCGACAGCATTACCGCTACTGACGAGGGCGGCCAAATCGCCCAGTCGCTGCTGTTCCCTTACCTAAACCACGCGGCAAATATGTATGGCGCTGGCTATGCAACAGCGGCCGATATTGACGCTGGCATGCGTTTTGGTTGCGGCTACCCGATCGGCCCGTTGGCGCTGGTTGATGCGCTCGGCGCCGCGACCGTCGTGGCAGGTCTAGAGGCCCAGTTCGCCAAGACCGGCGATCCGCTTCACCAACCGGCCGCGACCCTCATTGAGGCCGCGAACAATGGCACCTCCTTCACCGAGGCAGGTGGCGCTGGCGCCGAAGTGCCGCAGATCAAGCGCGAGATCAAGAAGGTCGGCGTTGTCGGAACCGGCACGATGGCTTCGGGTATCGCCCAGGTTTTCGCCCAGTCCGGTTACGACGTGGTCTTCGTCGGACGCTCGGCCGAGAAGCTTGACGGCGTTTTGGCCTACATCACCAAGAACCTCGACCGGTCGGTTGCCAAGGGAAAACTCGATGAGTCCGGCAAGTCCGCGATCCTCGATCGGCTGATCGGTTCGACCGAGCGCGAAGCCCTCGCCGACGTCGACATTGTGGTTGAGGCTATCGCCGAAGATCTGGACATCAAACTGGACCTGTTCCGCGACCTAGACCGGATCTGCAAGCCGGGCGCGATTTTGGCCACCACGACTTCCTCGCTTTCGATCAAGGCGTGCGCCGACGTTACGGGCCGTCCCGCCGACGTCATCGGCATGCACTTCTTCAACCCGGCGCCGATCATGAAGTTGGTCGAAGTTGTCACTACGGAAGAGACCGCCGCCGATGTCGACGAGACGGTGCGGGCGCTTTGCTTCGGCACTGGCAAGCACCCGGTGTCTTGTGGTGACCGCGCGGGCTTCATCGTCAACGCGTTGCTGTTCCCGTACTTGAACGACGCGATCTTGTTGCTGGAGTCCGGCGCGGCTTCGATGACCGAGATCGACGACGCGATGAAGGCCACCAAGTTGCCGATGGGCCCGTTCGAGTTGCTCGACGTTGTCGGCAACGACGTCTCGCTGGCAATCCAGGAGACCTTGGTTGGCGCGTTCGGTCACGAGGGATGGGCACCGGCCGAGAGCCTCAAGCAGGTTGTTGCCGACGGCAAGCTCGGTCGCAAAACCAAGGCCGGGTTCCACACCTACTGAGAAGTCTGACCCCGTTGGGTCGCTGATCGGGCACGAGCGAGGTAATCGCTCGTGCCCGATCTTTTTTGAGGCACTAGATCTGAACCAATAGGCTCAAGGCATGTCCAAACGTAAGGCGGCCGCCGCGCGGGCGTCGCGACGGGCGATACCGACGACTCCCGAGCAGTTGGTCCATAAGCGCGCTGGCGAATTCTGGCAGCGTTTCATCACCGGCGCCACCTCCGCTAAGCCGTACCGCTGTCCCGGCTGTGACCAGTTGATCGCGCCGGCTACACCGCATTACGTTGTCTGGCCCGAGATTCCGAGCCTGCTCGAAAGCGACGGAATCAACGAACGGCGACACTGGCACCGCAGTTGCTGGGAACGTCACAGTTGACGCTGGGCAGATCGGCCCACCTACGCTGCGCAAGAATGGACCCCGTGAGCCAGAAGATCACCGGTAGTTCGGTTCTACCCGCACGGCGTAAAGACATCGAACTGCACACCGCCGACGGACTGACTTTGGTGGGGGAGTTGGCGTTGCCGGCCGAGGGTGATCCAGTCGCCACGATGATTTGCTTGCACCCGCTGCCCACCCACGGCGGCATGATGGACAGCCACGTGTTCCGCAAGGCCGCCTACCGGCTGCCCGCCCAAGCGAACATCGCCGTGCTGCGGTTCAACACTCGTGGCACTGAGAGCGTCCGGGGTCGCAGCGAGGGCGAGTTCGACAACGGCACTGGCGAGCGTTTTGATGTCGCGGCGGCAATCGAGTTCGCCGAGTTTGAGTCGCTGCCGAACCTTTGGCTCGTCGGCTGGTCTTTTGGCACTGACCTGACGCTGATGTACGGGCTCGAACCGGACGTGACGGGAGCTATCTTGCTGTCGCCGCCGCTTCGCTACAGCCAGCCTGAGCACCTAGCGGCCTGGGCCGAAGACGGCCGGCCGTTGGTGGCGTTGATTCCTGAACTGGACGACTACCTGCGACCTGAGCAGGCCCGCGAGCGGTTCGCTGCGGTGCCCCAAGCCGAAGTCATTGCGGTGGCTGGCGGCAAACACCTTTGGGTCGGTGACACCGAACGTGCCCTCGACGAGATTGTGGCTCGGCTCAACCCTGCCGCTGAGCTGCCGCTGCCACGCGTGTGGGACGGTCCGATGAACCGGGCCGATTCCAGCGCCTACGCCGATCGCACGACCGCGGTGTTTAGGGAAGTTCCGCGTTAGCGAAACGCAAAGCGGCGGGCCTTGACCACTGGGCGTTCGCCCAGAGTCAAGACCCGCCGTTCGTTATTGCTTGGTGCGCCGAACTCAGATGCCGCGGAAGCGATTGATCTCGGCGAGGTGCTTGGCGCGCTTCTCTGGATCCGAGACGCCAAGTCCTTCTTCGGGGGCCAGCGTCAGGACGCCGACCTTGCCCTGGTGCTTGTTCTGGTGAACGTCGAGCGCGGCCTGGCCGGTCTCTTCCATCTTGTAGACCTTCGAAACGGTCGGATGGATCAGGCCCTTGTCGATGAGGCGGTTGGCCTCGAAAGCCTCGCGGTAGTTCGCGAAGTGCGAGCTCTTGATGTTCTTCAGGTTCATCCACAAGTAGCGGTTGTCGTACTGGTGCATGTAGCCCGAGGTCGAGGCGCAGGTGATGATCGTGCCGCCCTTGCGTGCGACGTAGACCGAGGCACCGAAGGTCTCGCGACCCGGGTGCTCGAAGACGATGTCGGGATCTTCGCCGCCGGTTAGCTCGCGGATCTTCTTGCCGAACCGCTGCCATTCCTTCGGGTCCTGGGTGTTCTCGTCTTTCCAGAACTTGTAGCCCTCAGCGGAACGGTCGATGATGTGCTCGGCGCCGAGGGAGCGAACGATCTCGGCCTTGTCTGGGCTGGAGACGACACAAACCGGGATGGCTCCGCCGTTTAGGGCCATTTGGGTAGCGTAGGAGCCGAGGCCACCGGAAGCGCCCCAGATCAGTACGACGTCGCCCTGCTTCATGTTGGCGCCGTTCTTGGAGACCAACTGGCGGTAAGCGGTCGAGTTGACCAGACCCGGCGATGCGGCTTCTTCCCACGTCAGGTGACTTGGCTTTGGCATCAACTGGTTGGACTTGACGATGGCCAGTTCGGCCAGACCGCCGAAGTTCGTCTCAAAGCCCCAAATGCGCTGCTCTGGGTCCATCATCGTGTCGTCGTGGCCGTCTGGGCTCTCGAGCTCAACGGACAGGCAGTGGGCGACCACTTCGGCACCAGGCTTCCAAGCGTTGACGCCCGGGCCGGTGCGCAGCACGACACCGGACAAGTCCGAGCCGACAACGTGGTACGGCAGGTCGTGGCGCTTGGTGAACTCTGAGAGGCGGCCGTAACGCTCCAAGAAGCGGAAGGTCGAGACAGGCTCGAAGATCGAGGTCCAAACGGTGTTGTAGTTGATCGCGCTGGCCATGACGGCAACGAGCGCTTCGCCCGGCGCCAACTCTGGCAGCGGCACGTCGTCGAGGTGCAGGCTCTTGCGCGGGTCCTTTTCGCGCGAGGTGAGCCCCTCAAACATGTTTTCCTCGTCCTTGTGGACGGTGATCGCACGGTAGGTGCTCGGGAGTTCAAGATTTGAGTATGTCTCGGCTGAACGATCGCCGGACATGATGGCGTCAAGAATATGCTGCACTGGTTTTCCTTCGCAGGTGACTTTGGGCGTTGCAGGAATGTTACTGGCGAGAAACTTAGCTGGCTACTGGAGTCGCCAAATCAGTGTGTGGCGTTCGTCGCAGGCTCGACCAACTCGACCAGAATGCCCCCGGCGTCCTTCGGGTGAACGAAGTTGACGCGGCTATCTGAAGTGCCCCGTTTGGGCACTTCGTACAGGAGGCGAACGCCGCGGTCGCGAAGGGTGGCCGAAACCGCGTCGATATCGGTGACACGGTACGCGAGCTGTTGGATGCCCGGACCATTGCGGTCCAAGAACTTGGCAATCGTGGACGTTTCGTCAAGGGGGGCAAGCAACTGCAGGCAAGAGCCGGAGTCGCCGACTGCGAGCATCGCCTCGCGCACGCCTTGCTCTTCGTTTACTTCTTCGTGGATCGACTCAAGCCCAAAGACTCGTGAGTAGAACTCGATTGCGTCGTCTAGGTCGGCAACGGCGATGCCGACGTGGTCGATGGCGGTAAGGAGATGCCCCGGAACTAGGGTGTCGCTGCTCATGTCGCGAAAGCGTAGTCGACTGCGCTGACATGCCCTAATGGCCCGTCGCCTGCCCCGAGTACAGTTGCCACAACGTCCGTATTGAAGGAGCACGTTCCAATGACTCAGTCCGTAATCGTCGCCGGGGCCCGTACCCCAGTCGGTCGCCTGCTCGGCGGCCTCAAGACCCTGTCGGGTTCTGACCTCGGTGGCATCGCCATCAAAGGCGCCCTAGAGAAGGCCGGCATCACCGGTGACCAGGTCGACTACGTGATCATGGGCCAGGTGCTCGGAGCAGGAGCCGGCCAGGTTCCGGCCCGCCAGGCCGCAGTCAAGGGCGGCGTTCCGATGAACGTACCCGCGCTGACCATCAACAAGGTCTGCCTCTCTGGCATCAACTCGATCGCGTTGGCAGATCAACTGATCCGCGCCGGCGAGTACGACGTCGTCGTCGCCGGTGGTCAGGAGTCGATGACGCAGGCCCCCCACATTCTCAAGGGCTCGCGCGAGGGCACCAAGTACGGTAAGGCCACCATGCTTGACCACATGGAGTACGACGGCCTGTGGGACGCGATCACCGATCAGGCGATGGGCTCACTCACCGAAACCCGCAATGCTGGTTCGGACAACCTCACCCGCGAAGAGCAGGATGCCTTCGGCGCCCGCTCGCACCAGCTCGCTGCTGCCGCACAAAAGAACGGCCTGTTCGACGGCGAAATCGTGCCGGTTGAAATTCCGCAGCGTAAAGGTGACCCGATCGTCGTTTCGGCTGATGAAGGCGTTCGTGGCGACACAACCGCTGAGTCCCTTGGCCGCCTGCGCCCGGCGTTCTCCAAAGAGGGCACCATCACCGCCGGCACCGCCAGCCAGATCTCCGACGGCGCCTGCGCGGTCGTGGTGATGAGCAAGGCCAAGGCCGAAGAGCTCGGTCTGACTTGGATCGCCGAAATCGGTGCCCACGGCAACGTGTCGGGTCCCGATTCGACGCTGCAGGAGCAGCCGGCCAACGCGATCATCAAGGCCGCCGAAAAGGAAGGCATCGATGTCGCGGACATCGACCTGTTCGAACTGAACGAAGCCTTCGCCGCAGTCGGCATCGTTTCGGCCGCCAAGATGGGCGTCTCCGAAGACAAGGTCAACGTCAACGGTGGCGCGATCGCCATCGGTCACCCGATCGGAATGAGCGGCGCGCGCATCGTGCTTCACCTTGCGCTCGAGCTTGGCCGTCGCGGTGGAGGAATCGGCGCGGCCGCCCTTTGCGGCGGCGGCGGACAGGGTGATGCACTCATCATCCGCGTACCAAAGGCCTGAAACCTGAGAAACACAGACGTCACCGACCTGGTCGCGCGGGCTAAAGCCGGCGAGGCCAGGTCGGTGGCACGTCTGATCACCTTGGTTGAGGCCGAATCAGACGAATTACCCAGGATCAGTGCGGCGCTGGCCCCGTTAGTTGGCCGAGCGCACGTTGTGGGCTTGACGGGTTCACCCGGGGTCGGCAAATCAACCACCACCGCGGCTCTAGTGACCGAGTTCCGGGCCCGTGGCCTGCGCGTTGGTGTCCTGGCGGTTGATCCAACTTCGCCTTTTAGCGGCGGCGCCCTGCTGGGCGACCGGATCCGGATGGGCGAACACACTACCGACCCCGAAGTATTTATCCGGTCGATGGCCAGCCGAGGACACCTTGGCGGACTGTCTTGGGCGACCCCGCACGCCATTCGGGTACTTGACGCCGCCGGTTGCGACGTCGTGCTGCTCGAGACCGTAGGTGTTGGCCAGTCCGAAATCGAAGTTGCTTCAATGGCGGACACCTCGGTGGTGCTGCTTGCTCCGGGGATGGGTGACGGAATCCAGGCCGCAAAAGCCGGCATCCTCGAAATCGGCGATATCTTCTGCATCAACAAGGCTGACCGTGAGGGCGCGGCTACTACTAGGCGTGAATTGCGGTCGATGTTGTCCCTGTCAACGCCGGCCGACGGCTGGAAGCGGCCAATCAATTTGACGGTGGCCTCGGCCGGGACCGGCATCGCCGAATTGGCCGATGACCTCAGCGCGCACTTTGAATTCTTGAAATCTGCTGGGTTTTTGGCCACGCGACGGACTGCTCGGGTGCGCCGCGAAATCCAACAGATCGCCCTAGATCGAGTCCGGCGACGGTTCAGTTTCGACGACGGTCTTGAACTGGATAAGTTGGCATCGAAGGTGGCCGCT
>JAKPAQ010000234.1 GCA_029779385.1 Actinomycetes bacterium
CAGGAATCCCCACTTCACCTGGCGGCAGCGTCGCCTCCCAGCGATGCAACCAGTCAGCATTTTCCGCGCGCAGCCTCGACCAAGTGGCCGCGTCTCGGCGAACCAACGGCCGAACGCCGATCTGTCCGTCCGCCAAAACTGCCGGCCAACCGCGCGCCATCAGAAGTTGCGGTCCAAGACCAGCACTCGGACGGTGTCGCCCAAGTTGAGGGCACTCTCGTCTTCACCGATCACGATCAACGCGTTCGCCCGCGCCAACGCGCCCACCAGATGCGGACCAGAACGCGGCAACGGGGTGACCTTCGCGCCGCGATGAGTGACCTCAAAGTAGGCCAGTCGGTAGTCGCGAACCCCAGTATCTGAGGTCAGATCTTGCGCCAGCACCGCGTGCACCTGCGGGCGCCGATACGGAGTGCGGCCCATCATCCGGCGAATCGCCGGCACCACGAACACCTCAAAGCCAACATAAGCCGAAACCGGATCGCCCGGCAGCGTGATCACGGGCGTCTGCTCGTCGAACACCCGCCCGAACCCGTGGGTCAGCCCCGGCGAAATCGCGACCTCGCTGAACGAAACCTCGCCGATCTCGCTGAGGGTGCGCTTCACGAGGGCACGTTCGTCCCCAGTAATGCCGCCGGTGGTGATCACCATGTCCGCCCGCACCAACTGATCTGACAAGACGCGCTTGAAATGGTCGGGGTCGTCGTCGACCACGCCGACTCGGTAGGCGATCGCACCGAGCGAACGTACCGCAGCAGCCAGCATTGACGAGTTCGCGTCATGAACCGAATCGCTGTCCAAGTGCGAACCGGGTTCGCGCAGTTCACGGCCGGTGGACATCAACACCACTCGCGGGCGTGGGCGGGCGCTAACCCGCTCACGCCCAAGCGCGGCAACCAAGCCGATCTCGCGCGGGCCAAGCACCGTGCCTTCGGCCAAGGCGACCGCGCCTCGAGCCAAGTCCTCGCCCTCGTGGCGGACGCCTGCGCCGGCCAAAACTGCTCGGGAAATGCCGACGCGGTTCGTGCCGCGGTCGGTCGAACTAGCATCAACAACGGCGTCGGCGCCGCGCGGCAACGGCGCTCCGGCCATGATCTTTACGCACGAACCCTTGCTGATTGCGAACGGTTTGCCAAGGCCCGGAACGATCTCGCCAACTACGGCAAGTTCGACCGGTTCGGTCGGGCGAGCGCCCACCACGTCGGCGGCCGCAACCGCATAGCCGTCAATTGCGGCGGTGGAGAATCTCGGGACGTTGTCGTTGCTGAGGACGTCCTCTTGCAAAGTCAGGCCCAACGATTCGACAACTGGCTGGTCATAGGCGGCCAACGGGCCGATCCCGCGCAAGATGGTCTCTAAGTGGTCCTCGACCGTCAGGCGGCCGGGCGCGACACTGACCGGGCGGGTCCGCGGTGGCAGGTCTGCTGACGACATGACGGTCAGCCTAACTGCCAAACGGACTCAAACACCGGACAGGACCGTTCCAGAGTCAACGTGGCGCGGGCCACCCTCGTCGGCCAACGCGACCTTTCCGCGCACCACGACGCCTTCGCCGAAGGTCCAGTCGCCGCGCACGGTGAACGACTCAGCGTTGACCAGCGACACCGGAAACGCGATTCTCTTGTCGAAATCGGCCATGTTCTTGTAGTACCGAGAATCGAGGTCGACTGCTGGCACGTCGTCTAGTCGCGACCGCATTTGGTAGTCCGATCCGACGTCGTAAACGTCCGATCGCAGCAGCAGCAAGTCGTTCGTGCTTTTGACTGGCAAGAACCTCGCCCGATCGACTTCGATCGCTTGCGCACCGTCGAAAAGTGAGACGGCCGCGCCCATTGCCGACTCGATCTGAATCACCTTCGGGCTGGTCGAATCAGTCGGGTCGACGGTTTTGGCGTTTCGAATCAGCGGCAGGTCGAGCACGCCGCCAGTTCGGTCCAGTTCGGCACGCAACGCCTGCAGGTCAAACCACAGGTTGTTCGTGTGGAAGTACCGGTGAACCGTCAGGTCCGCGGCCCGGGCCGCATCTTCGGGAGCCGTCTGGGCCGTCTCGCGCAGGATCAACCGGCCATCGCTGCGCCGCACCACCAAGTAGCCGCCCTTCACATCGGCTGGAGTGCGGCGGCAAACTTCGGCAGCGTATGGCGCACCGGTCTGGGCGAACCACGCCATCATCGCCGGATCGGGGTTGGCGCCAAGATTGTCCGAGTTGGAGATCGACGCGTACCGCATCCCGGCGGCGAGCAACTTGTCCAAGATCCCCGACGAGTCCAGCGCCGTGTATATGTCCGCGTGCCCTGGTGGGCACCATTCGAGGGCCGGATCGGCCAGCCAACTGACCGGCTCGAGCGTGTCCTCGAGGAGTTTCGGCTCCCGGTTTTGGACGAAGTCCAGCGGCAAATCATCGACGGCCAGGTCCGGGTGCTTGGCCAAAACCTCGAGGGTGTCTGCTCGGGTACGGAAGCTGTTCATGAACAGTAGTGGCGTGCGCACGCCGAGCGAAGACCGCACGTATTGAATCTGGTCGACGATCAGGTCCAGGAAGCTCAGTTGGTGCTTCACCGGCAATAACGACTTGGCCTGCTCCATCCCCATACCGGTGCCTAGGCCGCCGTTGAGTTTGATTACTACCGTCTGGCCTGCCGCAGCGCGCAGTTCCTCGGCCGAGTAGTTCAACTCTTCAAGACTCGGGATGTTCGCCAACGGTTCGATGTCGGCCTCGGCGATCAGCCCCGAAGCGCCGTGCTCGAGTTGGCGATAGAACGCCGAAAAAACGTCGATTGCTTGCTGGGGTTGCCCATCGGCGCGCATCTTTGCCTGCGCCGCTTCCAGTGCCTTCACCGGCCCTAGGCTAGCGTCATGTCGCCGATCATGGGTCAACCCAAGGAAACATTGCGGTCAGCACACCTCGCCCGCCGTCGCGACCGCTCGGCTGCCGAACGTGCCCAAATCGCCGAGGCGCTGGCCTTTCACGCCGCAACTTTGCCGGCGTTGACCAGCGCTACTAGGGTTGCCGCCTACCTGTCGATGGCCAGCGAGCCGGGCACCGGACCGCTGCTTGAGTTGCTGGCTGGCCGCGGCACCGAGGTGCTCGTGCCGATCTCGCACCCGGACCGGTCGATGACGTGGGTCGACTACTCCCCCGGCGAGGTCAGCGTCGGTCCCCTCGGCGTGCCAGAACCCGACTCAACTGGCGAGCCCCGACAGCTTTCGGCGTGTGAGTTCGCGCTGATTCCGGCCGTCGCGGTCGACCACCGCGGCAACCGGCTCGGTCGCGGCGCCGGCTACTACGACCGCGCGCTCGCTGATTTCAGCGGCGTTGTTTGCGCGGTCGTGTTCGCCGACGAACTCGTCGAACACCTGGCCGCTGAACCGCACGACCGCCGAGTCGACCTCGTGCTCACCGAGGCGGGTGTGTTTCGACCCGAACAGCCGTAGTCGGTCAGGTGACGTCCACGATCGGCAGTCGGTAGGCCGCCGGCGCGTCCGCCGGCACGACCGGACTTTGCGGCGCGATCGGCGCGATCCGCACATACGCCGACCCCAACGGCGGCCGCTCATCTGCTTCGCCGCGGTTCGGCCAAAGCGAGACCGCGCGTTCGGCTTGGGCGGTGATCGTCAGCGACGGGTTCACGCCGAGGTTCGCGCTGATTGCCGCGCCGTCGATCACGTGCAGGCCCTCATGGCCGTAGAGGCGCTGATACGCATCGATTACGCCGGTTTCGGCGGAATCGCCGATAGCGCAGCCGCCGATGAAGTGCGCCGTCATCGGGATCCCGATCGGCTCGGTGACGATGCCGCCGCCGACTCCGTCCATGTAATCGGCCATTTCCGAAACGGCCCGGTGCGCTTGGGGGATATAGGTCGGGTTGGGTTCGCCGGTCCCCTGCTTCGTGGTCATTTTGCGACCGCCGAACAGCGTGCGTTTGGTGTAGGTCGTGATCGAGTTGTCGCGCGCCTGCATCACCAGCGCGATGACGGTGCGCTCGGACCAGTGGAGCGGGTCGTAAAGCTTCAGCATCCGCGGAAATATCTTGACGACGTTCTTGGCCATCGTCCACAGGCTCGGCTTGGCGTTGCCGCTGCCATCGGTCGACAGGACCATTTGGACGAACATCATCAGGTTCGAGCCCTTGCCGTAGCGGACCGGCTCGATATGGGTCGTCTCGTCCGGGTGAATCGACGAGGTGATCGCCACGCCCTTGGTGTAGTCGACTTCGCGGTGCATCGCCACCGAACCCATCAGCGCCTCGGAGTTCGTCCGGGTGAGCACCCCCAGCCGGTCCGAGATATTTGGCAGGCTGCCGCTGTCGCGAAGTTTGTGCAGCAACTTTTGGGTGCCCAGGGAAGCCGCCGAGAAGATCACCTGCTCTGCTCGGATCACCGGCAGCGGCTGCTTGCGGCGCTTAGTTGATTCGGCGAACACGTCATAGCCTCCGGCGGCGTTCGGGCGCACGTCGATGACGGTGGTGAGTTCTTGGACTTTCGCGCCGGCCTGTTCGGCGAGGTAGAGGTAGTTCTTCACCAGCGTGTTCTTGGCGTTGTGCCGACAGCCCGACATGCATTCGCCGCAGTTGGTACACGTTCGCCGCTCGGGACCGACGCCGCCAAAGTACGGGTCGGGCACCGGTTGACCTTCTTTGTCGCCAAACAGCACGCCAACTGGAGCGAAGTGGAAGGTGTCGCCGTAGCCGAGTCGGTCGGCGGTGGCTTTCATCACGATGTCCGAGGGACTCATTTGGGTCACCGGAGTCACTCCGAGCATCCGTTTGGCCTGGTCGAAGTACGGCGCCAGTTCGGACTTCCAGTCGGTGATGTGGCTCCACGCCGGGTCGTCGAAGAACGGGTCGAGCGGTTCGTAGAGCGTGTTCGCGTAAACCAAAGACCCACCACCGACACCGGCGCCGGCCAGCACAAGCGAATCGTGCAGCAGGTTGATTCGCTGGATGCCATAGCAGCCCAGTCGCGGCGCCCACAGGTATTCGCGCAGCCGCCAAGAACTCTTGGCGAACTGGTTGTCGGCAAACCGCCGCCCTGCTTCAACAACCAAAACCCGGTAGCCCTTTTCGGTCAGCCGAAGCGCCGAAACGCTGCCGCCGAACCCCGAACCGATGATGACGATGTCGTAATCGAACTCGCTCACTGGCGGCCCCTCACGCTTTCCAAGTGAGTCGGCGAAGTGCACGCAGACCCAAGGTGATGAGCCGACTGAACGCCTCGTGCGACAACTGGGGCGGACCGGCGACCGGCATCACTCGTTGGACGCCGACGGCCTGAGATTCGGTGAACCGCAACAACCCTTCGGCCCCTTGGCGCCGGCCGGTGCCGGACTGCTTCATCCCGCCCATCGGCGCGTCGATGCTGCCGAAGGTGGCGGCAAACCCTTCGTTGACGTTGACCGTGCCGGCCTGGATTTTGGCGGCGACTTGAGCGGCCCGATGAGCCGGACCGTAGACGCTGGCGTTGAGGCCGTAGACGGTGGCGTTTGCCTGGTCGATGGCCTCACCGATCACGGTGTAGGGGTATAGCGAAACGACCGGGCCGAACGTTTCTTCGGCGAAGCATTGCGCCGCCTCGGTGACGTTCTCCAAAACGGTCGGTTCGTGGAACCACGGGGCGATGTCGGGCCGAGCTTTGCCCCCGACAACCACGACTGCGCCGTTGTCGCGCGCGTCCTGCACGTGCTTTTCGACCGTGGCGAGTTGGGCCGGCGAAACCAGGGTGCCCATTTCGACTTCCCAGTCGCCGTTCGCGCCAAACGACATTGCGCTCACCCGAGCGGCCAACGCGTCGCGGTACTGGTTGTAGATCGACTCGTGAATGTAAATCCGCTCGATCGACACACACAGTTGCCCGGCCGAACTGAACGCTGCGGTGATGGTGCCTTCGACTGCCTTGTCCACGTCGGCGCCCGGCAACACGATCATCGGGTTCTTGCCGCCGAGTTCGAGCGAGGCGCCGATGAGCCGTTGCGAGCACTGTTCGGCGATCCGCTTTCCGGTGGCCGTTGACCCGGTGAAGCAGATGTAGTCGGCTCGCTCGATGATGGCCGAGCCGATCACCGAACCGGCACCGCTGACGATCTGCCACAGGTCGGCCGGGAAGCCTGCCTTGCGCATTAGTTCGACGATGGCCAACGCCGTTAGCGGTGCTTGGCTGTCCGGCTTTTGCACCACGGCGTTACCGGCCGCGACCGCGGCAAGTCCGTCGACGAACGCCATCGACAGCGGATAGTTCCACGGAGTGATCAGCCCCACGACGCCCTTGGGATGCTGGTACTGGCGCACGCCGGTGAGCAGCGGATAAACGCCCGAACGACGGTGGGGGCCAAGGATTCGGTTCAGCCGGCGGCCGTAGTAACGGCAGGTCAACGCAGTGTGCAGCACCTCGTCGAAGGCGTGTGCGCGGGCCTTGCCTGACTCGGTTTGGATCAGGTTGAGCAGTTCAAACTGGTGCGCCAAGATCAAGTCGTGCAGTCGCAGCAGCGCTTTCTTGCGCACGTGCAACGGCGTTCTGGCCCAGATCACTTGGGCTGCGCGCGCCGCGGCGAATGCCGCCTCGACGTCGGCGTTGCTTGAGACCGGCACGGTGGCGACCTCGTCACCGGTCAATGGCGAGACCGTGGTGCGCAATTCGGTCGTGGTCGAACGGATCAGCGAGGTCAGTTCGGTAACGCGGCGCGGCGCAACCGTCAGCAAGGCAGGAGTGGACATGTGACCTAGATTACTCTGCCGAGGATTATGCGACAGTGGCAATGTCACATAACTTCGAATTGTGAGACTGGCGCCGGCTCTCGGACGTCGGCGAGCATCGAATGGGTTTGGCGAGTCGCCTCAAGCAGTTCGCGATCTAATTGCCAACTCACTATGCCGTCGCCGTCGCCCACCTCGGCCAGCACTCTGCCTTCAGGGTCATAGATTGCACTGCCGCCGTCGAACTTCAGCGGGCCAAGCTCGCCGCTCACTCCACTCACCACGGCGAACATCCCGTTCTCCAGTGCCCGAGCCCGGTAGTACAGCTCGCGGCGATGAGCACTGCCGGCAAAATACGCAACCGAGGCGACATAGACCTCGGCTCCGGCAACCGCGAGTGACCGCGCATGCTCGGGAAAACAGCCGTCGTAGCAAATTGCGAGCCCGATGGACCAACCCCGAAGATTCAGCAGCACCCCGGCCGAGCCGGGCACCACGTGGTCGTTCTCGTCGCCGCAGGGATTCTGCTTGTCATAGAGCCGGCGCGGCACGTCGGTGCCGGTGCCGAAGCCGAGCGTCGAGATCGTCTGTCCGGCCGGCGAGTCGAGGCAGGCCCCCACTAGGACGACTAGGTCAGCGGCAGTCGCGGCCTGCTCGATTCGATCGAGCAGCAGATCGTCGGGATCAACAATCAATGGCGGCAACTGGTAACCACCTAGAAACAACTCTGGCAGCACCAGCAGGTCGGCACCAGCGGCCTGCTCGATCGCGGCCAGCACCGTTTCGACGTCGGTCTCGAGTTGGCCGGTCGAGCTGAATTGACCAGTCGCGACCGTGAGGTTCACCCGAGGACGACTTCGATCCGCTGGAACTCTTTGAGGTCGGTGTACCCGGTGGTGGCCATCGCCCGACGCAGCGCGCCGACCAAGTTCATGGTTCCGTCCGGGACTCGCGAGGGGCCAAACAGCACCTCTTCGAGGGTGCCGACCGTGCCGATCTCGACTCGTTCGCCGCGCGGCAGGTCGCCGTGCCAAGCCTCGGCGCCCCAGTGGAAACCGTTGCCTGGCGCGTCAGTGGCCCGGGCGAACGGTGAACCGATCATCACGGCGTCGGCGCCACAAGCGAACGCCTTGGTTAGGTCACCGCTGCGGCCAATCGAACCGTCGGCGATCACGTGAACGTAGCGGCCACCAGACTCGTCGAGGTAGTCGCGCCGGGCCGCGGCGACGTCTGAGACTGCCGAAGCCATCGGCACCGAAACGCCCAAGACGCTGCGGGTGGTGTGGGTCGCCCCGCCACCGAAGCCGACCAGGACACCAGCTGCGCCGGTACGCATGAGGTGCAACGCGGCCTGGTGCGTGGCGCAACCGCCGACGATGACCGGCACGTCGAGCTCGTAAATGAACTGCTTTAGGTTGAGCGGTTCGGCGTTACTAGAAACGTGTTCGGCCGAGACGGTCGTGCCGCGAATGACGAACAGGTCCACGCCGGTCTTCATCACCGTTTCGGCAAATCGCTTGGTCTGGCCCGGCGAGAGCGAGGCCGCGACAGTAACGCCAGCGTCGCGCATCTGCTGCAGGCGCTCGGTGATCAGTCCGGCCTTGATCGGTTCGCTGTAGATCTCTTGGAGTCGACCGGTGACCTGGCTGGCGTCGACGCTGGCAATCTCAGCCAACAGCGACGTGGGGTCCTCATACCGCGTCCAGAGTCCTTCGAGATCGAGCACGCCCAAACCGCCGAACCGGCCCAACGCGATTGCAGTCTCTGGGCTCATCACCGAGTCCATTGGCGCGGCAATAATGGGCAGGTCGAAGCGGTAGGCGTCAATCTGCCAGTGCGTCGAAACCTCTTCGGGGTCTCGGGTGCGCCGGCTGGGCACGATCGAAATGTCGTCGAAGTGGTATCCCTGCCGCGCACGCTTGGCCAGGCCGATGTCGATGCTCACGGGTCACAGCCTATCTGCACCGCCTGGAGTCCCGCCCGTCACAGGATTGTGTAGTTGGGTGCCTCGACCGTCATTTGGATGTCGTGGGGGTGCGATTCCTTGAGGCCGGCCGCGGTGATCCGCACGAAGCGGCCGTTGGCGCGCAGGTCGGCGATGTTGCGCGCACCGACGTAGAACATCGACTGGTGTAGACCGCCAACGAGTTGATGGGCGACCGTCGAGAGCGGCCCGCGGTAGGCGACCCGGCCTTCGATGCCTTCGGGCACGATCTTGTCGTCGCTGGTCACGTCGGCCTGGAAGTAGCGGTCCTTGGAGTAGGACTTCTTGCCGCGCGAGGCCATCGCGCCGACCGACCCCATCCCCCGGTACGCCTTGTACTGCTTGCCGGCGACGAAGATCAAGTCGCCGGGGCTTTCTTCACAACCGGCCAACAGCGAACCGACCATCACCGATTCGGCGCCGGCGACCAGCGCCTTGGCAATGTCGCCGGAGTACTGCAGGCCACCGTCAGCGATGACCGGCACGTTCGCTTCGGCCGCGGCCAGCGAGGCCTCGTAAACCGCGGAAATCTGTGGCACGCCAACGCCGGCGACAACGCGCGTGGTGCAGATCGAGCCCGGCCCAACCCCGACCTTGACTGCGTCGACACCGGCTTCGACTAGCGCGGCCGAGCCGGCGCGCGTGGCGACGTTGCCGCCAATGATCTGCACGCCGTCGAAGGCGCGATCGGCCTTGAGTCGGCGAACCATGTCCAGCAGGGCACGAGCGTGACCGTGGGCGGTGTCCACTACTAGAACGTCAACGCCCGCTTCCATCAGTCGGCCCGCGCGCTCGTAGGCATCGCCAAAGAAACCGACCCCGGCGCCGACGAGCAGGCGGCCATCGGCGTCCTTGCTGGCCAACGGAAACTGCTCGGACTTCACGAAGTCCTTGACCGTGATCAGCCCGGCCAACTTGCCGGCTTCGTCGATGATCGGTAGACGCTCGCGCTTGTGTTGGCGCAGCATCGCCGAGGCGTCTTCGCGGGTAATCCCCACCTTGCCGGTGAACAACGGCATCGGCGTCATCACGTCGCCGACGTAGGTGGTTGCCCACTCTTTGAGCGGGGTGAACCGCAGGTCGCGGTTGGTGATGATGCCCAACAGGGTGTTGGTTTCGTCGACGACGGGCAGACCCGAGACGCGGTACTCGCCGCACAGTTCGTCAAGCTCTTCGAGGGTCGCCTTGGGGCCGATGGTTACTGGATTGTCGATGATCCCGGTCTGCGTCCGCTTGACCAAGTCGACTTGATACGCCTGGTCCTCGGTCGAGAGGTTGCGGTGCAAGATGCCGATGCCGCCCTCGCGGGCCATCGCAATCGCCATCCGCGACTCGGTGACGGTGTCCATCGCGCTCGAAAGCAGCGGGATTCGCAGCGAAATTTCGCGGGTGAGCCGTGTGGTCGTGTCCACTTCGCTCGGGATGACGTCCGTTTCGCCCGGCAAGAGCAGTACGTCGTCGTAAGTTAGACCAAGATCAGCGAATTTATCGGGGATGCCCACCATGGATCGAGTCTAGCGACCAGGGCAGGCGACGCCGAAACCGCCAGCGGCCCTCAGTACACCGAAGTGGTCGATCTCACTTTCAGCATCTCCTCGACGGTCTCGAACTTCACTCGCGGCCGGCCTTGAGCGACACCTCGCTTGGTTTCGGCCTTCTCGATCGCGAGCATCCGCCGACGGCCCACCACTTGGTCGACGCGTTCGCGCACGAACGCGTCAAAGGCTGACGCTGGCTGCGGCGCAGTTCGCAACACGCCAGCATTTGCGTCCGCAACGATCGTGCCGACGGTTTCGTGTGCACAAACGCGATTTGCCCCGATTCCGCCGTGCGCACCGCGCTTGATCCAGCCGACAACATACGTGCCGGGGACTGGTTCGTCGGTTTGCGGATCGAACACTCGGCCCGCATTGTTTGGCACCGTGGCCGACTCGGGCGAAAACGGCAGTCCAGCAATCGCCTCCCCCAGGTGACCGGTCGCGCGAATTAGCGTTCCGCACGGCACCACGATTGGCGCTTCGGTCGCCGACGAGGCGATTTCAACCGCACTGACCCGGTCGGTTCCGTGGATTGCGCTGACGGTTCGACCGAACGCGAACACGAGTCGGCGCTCCCCCACCGGGTCCTTTGTCAGGTCAAGATCAACCAGCGGCAGCGAGGCGAGCAGTTCTGCACTTGACTCTGGCTCGGCGCCGGCCAACTCTGCTTCGGTGTCGGTGTCGGTGTCGCGAGCGACGACAACCTCAATTCCGGCCGGCATCGTCAAGAGTTCGGGACGGGTGAACGCCGCCGAGGCCGGCCCCCGTCGGCCCAGCAAGACGACCTCACGCACCCGCCTTTTCCGAAGTTCGGCAACCGCGTGATCGGACATGTCTGTCTGGGCTAGAGCTTCGGGATCCTGCAGGAAGATTCGCGCCAAGTCCAAGGCGACGTTTCCGTTGCCGACGATGACCACCCGATCGCCGACTATTTGCACTGCATTTCCGGCAACCTGGAATGAGCCGTTGTACCAAGCCACTACGTCCGGCGCACCGAGCACGCCCGGAGTTTGTTCGCCGCTGACGCCGAGTTCGCGGTCTTTTCGCGCCCCAACGCCGTAGAGCACTATGTCGTGGAATCTGAGCAGTTCATCGTGGGTGACGTCAGTGCCAACGTCGACGTTCATCACCATTTTGGTGCGTGGATGCTTGTAGGCCCAATGGAAAATCCCTTGGAACTGCTTGGTTTCGAGGTGATCTGGGGCGACTCCGCCGCGCACCAATCCGCCGGGCACCGGCAGCTTATCGATCATGGTGACCTTCGCGTCAGTGCCGAGCAGCAGTTGCCTGGCCGCATAAGAGGCCGCCGGCCCGGTGCCAACGATCGCTACCGAAAGCGGCCTGACCAGATCGCCGCCCATCTCATCCCAAGTGAACCCTCGAGGGTTTTGGCGCTCGGGCCGGTTCTGGAAGTAGGCGGCGTTTAGCTGTTCAAACACTTGGTCGGCGCCGCGCAGCAACTCCACTGGTTTGGCTGCCGAGACCGGGCAGGCGTCTGCGCAGGCCCCGCAATCGATACAGGATTTCGGGTCGATGTAGAGGATTTCGGCGGTGGCGAAATCGGGCTCGTCGGGCGTGGGATGAATACAGTCGACTGGGCAAACCGAGACGCACGAGGTGTCTTTGCAGCAGGACTGAGTGATGGCGTAGGCCACAGCGTTGCCTCGACTTCTCAGAGCATGTGGACGGTGCGGTAGATCCGCATCGACGTTGGCGTCAGCAATCCCACCTCGGACAAGAAATCCATCAGGTGGACGCAACTCATCCGCATCAAGTTCTGATGGTGGATATTGGCTTTGGCCTCAGCGATCGCGCGTTCAGCGTTGAGGCCGACGTTGGCGTAGACCCGCTTGTTCACGAGCGAGTCGACGATGATCGCGGCCACCACTGAGACAAC
>JAKPAQ010000252.1 GCA_029779385.1 Actinomycetes bacterium
ATGAAACAGACCGATGATTACAACCAGGTCATTAGCGACGATCAGGTCGAGTCGTACAAGAAGAACCTCGAAGCGCAGCGCAAGTTCGATCAGGCCATGACGGACATCAAGATGACGCTAGGCGAGGATCTGCTCCCGGCGATCACTCCGATCATTGAGCAGCTCGGGAACCTGGCGAAAGCGTTCGGTGACCTCCCGCAGCCGGTCCAGACCGGCCTTGTCGGTATCGCGATTGCATCCCTGGCGTTCTCCACGCTCAGCGGGCCGATCGGTATGGTGACCAGCGGACTCGGTGGCCTCGGTAGCGCGCTCGGCGCGGCTGGCGGGGCTGGCACTGCAGCGGCTGGTGGTATCGGCGCTGCGGGCGCGAGCGTCGCCATTCTGGGCGGCATCCTGGCGACGGCTGCGGGCGCGTTCGCGGGCTTCAAGATCTCCGAACAGCTTGGCGGCATCTCGTCGGCTATGGCGTCCATCATGATTCCGGGCGCAGCGTTCGGAACGCTTCTGCAACGCATCGGTGCTTCGACCCCCGGAGCTGAAGAAGGACTGCGCGCGGTCAAGCAGGCCATAGGCGACATGGCGACGTCTGGTGATATTGACGGGCTCGTCACTAAATGGGCGCAGATGGAACGCCAAATGACACCCGACGAACTGATCAAGTTCGCGCAGGCAACACCAGGCCTTGAGCAGGCACTCGCGAACGTTGGTCTGCGCGTCGATGCAGTCACCGGGAAGATCGAACGGATGCCAAAGAAGCCAGGCATCAAGGTTTCCGCCGAAACGAAGGCCGCTGTCCGAAAGCTTGACGAGGCGCGGCAGAAAGCGCTCGACGCTGACCACACGGACCCGAATATCAGCGTATCTGTCAATGTCGGCGGCACGATTGGGATGTTGCAAGCCGTGATCGACAAGGCGCGGGAAGCCAAGCAGGCAGTCAGCGGTGCAGGCGGTTCAGGCGGCGGCGGTTCTTGGGCGAAAGGTGGCCCCGCTCATGGTCTGGGCATCGTCGGTGAACGTGGGCCGGAACTAGTTGCACTGCCGCAAGGTTCGCACGTGTTCACCGCGTCACAAACCCGGTCGATGGTTGGCGTTGAGAACTTCGCGAAGGGCAAGAAGTCGAATCTGTCCGCGAAGCCGAAGGCGTGGACGAAGAAGCAACTCGCCAGCCTTCGTAAGAAAACGGGCGGGCGCTGGGAGTCGTCGAACACTGCGTCGCTGCGTGAAGCGCTCGCGGGCGCACGCGAGTCCGCGTCGAGTTCGTTTCTTGGGCAAGCAGGTCTGATTTCCGGTTACGACCCGAACGCGCTCGCTGACGCGCAGGCCGAAGCGCAAGCCGCGCAGGAGGAAGTGAACTCGTCGGCGGTCGGTTCGTCGGCGCGCCAGTCGGGCATGGCTCGGTTGAAAGCTGCGCGGCAAAAGATCGCTGACGCACCGACGTCCGTAATGGATTGGGTGCGTAAGCGGGTCGCGAAGATGGGTCGCTGGACTGCGGCACTCGGACGCTTGTCGAAAGTGTGGGGCGGCACTCCTGGCGGGCAACAACTGCTGCGCGAAATATGGGAGAAAGGGCCGGACGGCGGACTAGAGCTCGCCGAGGAACTGGAGAAGGCTCCGGGCTCGGTGCAGGAACTACTCAACGGCGCGAACCAGGCTGCCGCGTATGCCGGGGTCGCAGCCGAATACAACCCGGACGTGATGAACGCGGGCGCGGCATACAACGCGGGCGCGGCTGGCGACCGGCAACTTGTCCTCACCTCGATCGTGCAGGTCGAAGGAATCCAGGTCGTGAAAGCAATCCAAAAGTTTAAGCAGTCACAAGGTGGACGCGAACTGGGCATCGCATGACCTACGTTGCGAAAGTCGGTTCACCAGTTGTCAAGGTTGAGATCGCTCCAACCGCTGGCAAGTTGACCGCTGCTCCGGTGTGGGTGGACGTGACGGATCGGGTGCGAATGGATGCGGGTATCACTTGCAGCCGTGGCCGCAACGACTACCGTTCCTCGGCGCAGGTCGGTCGGGCATCACTGACGTTTAAGAACCCCGCGGGCGACTTCACCCCAGGTAATGTGAACGGCCAGTGGCACCCGCTGCGTCTAGGCGTACCGATCCGCATCTGGTTCGCGCCTTCTGCTGGCGGCGGCGGCGAGCTGTACAACGACTCCGACCTGTACGACGACGGCGACCTGTACGACTCCGGCGGCGGCTACGACGCTGGCCTGCAAATGTTGTGGGCCGGGTTCATCGACTCGTACAAGGTAGATCCGGCGAACTCGCCTAGCGTCTCCATCACGGCGAACGACCGGCTATCGGTGATGCAGCAGGTCAAGTTGCGGCATTGGGAGACTCATGAACATCTCGCGTCTACACCGACCGCGCTGTTCCCGCTGACTGAAGCCGCTGGCGCTTCGTCGGTGGGCGAGGTCGCTACCGGCGCAACCTTCACGCTGACGCCGACTCAGTTCGGCACCGGCGGATCGGTAGACACCGGCGTCGGCGCGTTGCCGATTGACGACGGCACCGTCGTCGGTTTCTCACCGGCTGACATCAACAACGGATGGGCCTACACCGGGACGCACCCTAATTTCGTGCCGAACCCGACGACGGCTCTCGGCGCTGGCGGCGGCTTCGCGATCTCGTGTTTTATGAACACGTTTGAGGCTCCGGCTGGTTCGACGTGCCTGTTCAGGATCGGTTCGGTCGATGGCTGGAGTTTCGAACTGCGACTAACTGCTACTGGTGTGCTGCGTGCGGAAGCCAGGACACCGAGCGCAGCTTTCCTCTCGGCGGACGCTGTGACACCTTTGACCACCGGCGAATGGTTCCAAGTCGGTGCAACGTTGACTCGTGCCCCATCGGGCCAGTGGCGAATCTTGACGTATGTCAACGGCACGCAGTCTGGGACGGGCGCGCAGTCGTTCTTAGAGACCCCGCCGCGACCGTTCCCTGCGCTTGGTGTGACGTTCGGCATCGGCGGCGCTACCGCCGCGATGTACTCGGGCCAGGTGTCGCACTGCGCCGCGTGGGAAACCCCGTCCAGTTTCTCCGCCCGAATGTCGGCAGCGTATGCCGCGATGGTCGGTGCAGCGAACGAGACAAGCACCGACCGGGTCCTGCGCGTGTGCCGGTACGCGGGTCTTGAAGGCGTCGTCAGCGGGACCGGACTATCCACCGTAGGCCGCCAACAGTTGAACGGGCAAACCGTCCTTGACGCTTTGGAGACGGTCGCGAAAGCTGAACTGTCGGCGGTCGACGTTGACGGCTCCGGTATTCCGCACATGGCTCCGCGCAATGTGCGTTACAACGCACCTGTCGCGCTCACGTTGACCGCGAAAGACGTGAACCTTGGGACCACGTTCGACCTGGACGATTCAACAGTTCTCAACGATGTAAGCGGGTCGCGCCCTGGCGGTCCAACGATTCGGGTCGTCAACGATGCCAGCGTCACCCAGCATGGCACCCGTTCGGACACGATGGAACTCATCGTCGCTGACGACGTGCAACTGGCCTCGTTTGTGAACTGGTCAGCGAACTCCAACGCTGACCCGAAGATGCCACGCATTGACCAACTCGAGGTTGACGCTTGGACGAAGCAGGCCACCATCGATATGGACGCGATCTTCGCTTGCACGCTGAACTCGCGCATCCAAGTCACTGGCCTACCGGCAACTGCGCCGATGAGCACCTATGACCTATTCGTTGAAGGCGTCACCGATCTCATCAAACGCGACGGATGGAAACGCACCTTCAACACGACCACCGTCAACGGTTCAAACACCGTGTGGCGGCTCGGCACTGACGGCTACTCGGTGCTCGGTTCAACAACGAAGCTAGGGGTCTGAACATGGCATGGACAGCGCCACGCACATGGGTTGAAGGCGAAGACGTCGTCGCCTCAATGCTCAACACACATGTGCGTGACAACTTCAAAGCAATCAGCGACCCGTGGACTTCCTACACGCCGGTCCTTGGCGGCACCGGCTGGTCACTGGGTAATGGGACTGCCACCGGCAAGTACACCCGGATCGGTAAAACGGTTCATTTCCGCGCGGAGATAGTGATTGGATCAACCACCACGAAAAGCGCATCGACTTCCCCGAACAT
>JAKPAQ010000271.1 GCA_029779385.1 Actinomycetes bacterium
CGAAGCTCTCGCGCAAGAACCGCTCTGCCGAACAACTGATCGCCGACTCGATCGGCGAGTCGATTGCGAAGCCCTACCAGCGGGTGCGGCCAGCAAAGGCGTAACCCGTCAGCCCGCAAGGGGTGACGCGGGCGGCTTTCGGTTTGGGGACCGTGGGCCGCCTGATCCAGTTTGAGACAAAATCGGCGCCCATGGCCCGTCGAGTCGTCTGCTGGGTCGGATTCGCGTTAGCGTTGAAGGATGGAACGCGAACAGGCCCCCCGCAACGACGTGCGCGCGAACAGCTCTGAAGCAACGCCGATTTTCGACGAACTGCTAGAGCTCTGCCCACGCCCCGAGCTCGTTGCCGCTCGGGTCGGTGAAGTGCAGGCGCCGCCCACCCGGAAACTCGTACGGCCCCTGCACTACTTGCCCACCCGCTGAAGTGATCGCGGCTGCGGTCGCGTCAAGATCTTCTGAGAAGAGGAGCACGAACGGGCCACCGACCGGCCTTGCCTCGGATGCTTCGAACAGGCCGCCGACTTCGGTGTTGCCCTCGCCTCTGATGCCGGCGTAGCTGGGACCATAGTCGTTGAAGGCCCAACCGAAGGCACCTTGGTAGAACGCCTTGGCCGCTGCAAGGTCGGTGACGGTCAGCTCGACGTAGTTGATGCTGTGATGAGTGGGTGCCATGCTCGAAGGCTAACAGTCACCACCGACGTTAACTAGGATGCTGTGTCGGGCACTTCAGGTGAGTCGCTTTGCCCGGGCCGCCGCGATCGATGCGGTGCTGCTTCAGCGAGATCTGACAGATCGGGCACTTTGGGTCTGCGGCGGGTATGTAGGCCGGCTCATTCGGGTCTCCTAATTGCGAGGTGCCCTCGAACTGGTAGAAGAACCTTCGCCAGGCTGACCAGAACCCTGGCTCTCCGTCCCAGGGGGTTTCATGCCATAGTCGTCGTTTTCGTTCGTGCACAAACGAAATCATAACATATTCGTTTGTGCGCAAACAAGATAGGATGAGTGCATGACACAGTCGACCGAAGACCTTCTCGAGCTTGACCAGCAGGTCTGTTTTGCGCTCGCCGTCGCAAGCCGCAACGTCATCGCCCTCTATCGCCCAATTCTCGAGCCGCTCGGGCTCACCCACCCGCAGTATCTCGTAATGCTTGCACTGTGGGGCAAGGCGCC
>JAKPAQ010000293.1 GCA_029779385.1 Actinomycetes bacterium
TTTCACGGTCGAACCCGATTCCGGCTCAGGCAAATCAATTTGGGTTTCGCCCATCCCGATGTCAGCTTGGGCAACCTCGCGCCCATCTACCTCAATCGCGACCCTCGTTGCGCGATGGGAAGTCTCCCCCGGTTCGAGCTTAGGCGCTTCCTGGACGACGCGGACCGAGGAGATTTCACGGGGGTCTGAGGTGATAGTCCAGGTAGCATTCCGCGTGCCATTTCCGGGCATCCATGCCGTGTCCGGGTCTTGGTCAGCCGCCATAGAGGCCCGATTGGCGGGATTGTCGAAATAGAACCCGCTGGACTCGACCTTGATGTCTTTTCCGTATCCGGCAACTCGGTCGTACATGACCTCGACTGGACCGTTGACTCGGACGTTCGCGCTGACCTCGAACTCGCGCTCATCAGGCAAGGTCACGATCCGGTTCAACTGACGTTCTGAATCGTCGCCGGTGGAGGCAGTGTTCTGCACCCGAGTGAGCAGCACGTCCAGCGGCGTGCGGGCGAACTGCTTTTTCCCGGCCTCGTCGAGTTCGGCGTGCAAGTTGGACAACGTCAACGGCGTCCGACCAGCAACATGGGCATAGTTGCCATCCAAACCAATCTCAGCGATGCCGACGAAGTTGTACCCCTCGCCACGAGTTGAGTTGACGGTAACCGTGACCTTGTCTGTTTCCACTTCACCCAGGTCAGCGACTGCCAAACCGGACTCAGGCAACGTAATTGTGTCGCTCTTGCCGCCGGCGGACACGGTCACTTGATCGATCTGGACATCACCAATCGGCAACTGCGCAATCGGAATTTTCGTCAGGGTGATCGGCTTGTCGAGTTTGGCGACTAGCTTTTGCCCCTCGGCGGTACCGAAGTCGCCGAACCGCCACCCGGTCGACAAATCTCCGTCAATCGCAAAATCACCGGTTCCGTATGGCAGATCGAAGAACGTGCCACCTGATCTAGTGGTCGTCACGGACACACCTCTATCGACCCGAACCGTCTGATCTACTGGGTCCGTGCCCAAAGTGCGGGTTGCGCCGAGTTCTTGGTCTTCGCGCAACAACGGACCCTGGCCAACGGTCAACCGGTTTGAGATCACGCTGCGGCGAGCATTCGTATCGGTAATAACAAGGCGAGAAGTCAGGGGCAAAGTGCCGAGGAATTCACTCTTTGAGAGATCCTGAGCGTAGTGAACCAGCGGGGAACTGCCCACCAAATCGGCATCGGCCATGGCCGGGAATGCCCAACCATCACCGGCGACGACAATTCCGCCGTTTAGCGGGGTTGCCCTCAAATAATCGCGTGACCCGTTGACGTCGTAGACCTGAACAGGCGGAAGGTTCTGTTCACCGAAGAACGCCGGATCTTCCATGGCCGGCGACAACGTGTTTTGACCGGGTTCACCAAAGTTGCGCTGGCCAAATAGGCCGGGGTCCGAACCGATTTGTTGATTCATCTCGGCCGGACGCGCCCCGCCACTGTTCTCCCAGACGAGGTCGTTTCGCAGCAGCACCTGACCTGAGCCGAGGTAGCGCGCCATCGTCGACGTCACCTTGTCCGACGACGTCCCCGATTGGATCGAACCATCGAGTGCTGCGAGGAAGTTCACGCCGGGCGGCGAAGCGTTTGGTGTCGTTTCGGGTAGAACTGATCTACGGTCGATTAGCGAGTTGATGATGTCGTCTGGACGTTCCTCCGTCCAGCGATAGAACGGGCGAACTTGGCCCGGAAGTACCAGTACCGAACCTGGCTGGGAACTGTCGTCGACAAATGCTGCCGCC
>JAKPAQ010000296.1 GCA_029779385.1 Actinomycetes bacterium
CGAAGCGATCGCAGTGAAGGCCGCGGCCGACGGCGCCAATGTCGTCCTGCTCGCCAAGACCGACCAGCCACACCCTGCGCTGCCCGGAACCATTCACACTGCTGCGGCCAACATCGAAGCTGCCGGCGGCAAGGCGCTCGCGCTAGTGGGCGATATCCGCGACGACGAGTTCGTCGCGGGCGCAGTAGAGCAGGCAGTAGCCACCTTCGGCGGCATCGACATCGTGGTCAACAACGCCAGCGCGATCGACCTGTCGCGCACCGAAGACATCTCGATGAAGAAATACGATCTGATGACCCAGATCAACGCCCGCGGTTCATTCCTGCTCTCGAAGCTTTCGATAGCGCATCTGCGCAAGTCGGAAAACCCGCACATTCTGACGCTAAGTCCGCCGATCTTGACCGACCCGAAGTGGTTCGGCACGTTCACCGCCTACGCGATCGCCAAATACTCGATGAGCCTGGTCACCCTTGGTTTGGCCGAGGAACTTCGCGCCGACGGCATCGCCGCAAACTCGCTTTGGCCGCGCACCGCGATCGACACCGCCGCGGTTCGAAACGTGGTTGGCCCGGGCCTGCAGGAACGTTCGCGAACGGCCCAGATCATGGCCGATTCGGCGTACGAGATCTTGACGAGGCCGGCGCGCGAGTGCACCGGCAACTTCTTCATCGATGACGAAGTGCTCGCCGAAGCCGGGGTCACGGACTTTTCGATCTACCTCAACGGCGGCACCGAGGCCGACCTCGCGCTCGATTTTTGGGTCGAGCCCAACGGTGAGGTCGGCGCGAATAACTTCCGGCTTTGAGCTAGGACTTTTGGGCGATCTCGGTCGCCATGCCCGGTTCGATTGAGCGGCTCACCGTGCCGTACTTGTGGTGAGACTTCTCGATCGCGCCGGGGATTCGTTCGGTCATCTTTTGCCCAGGTTCGTCGTCAGCAAAAGCCAAATCGACGACGACCTCGGTGTTCTGCAATCTTGAGCCGCCGTCGGGCTCGGCGAGTTTGTCGGCGGTCACGTCGACGACAAAGCGCACTGGCTCGGCCCGTTTGGTGAGCGCTTCGATGGTTATCGCGTTGCAACCACCTAGGGCCACCAGCAGCAGTTCGACCGGGGTAAAGTCCGCGTTTTGTCCCTCGCCGAAGTTGATGACACCCCCGCGATCGTTGGTGGCTTGATACTCGAACTCGCCGGTTCGGGAAAGTTGAACGTGTCGCAGAGTCGAATCGGTCATGATTCGACCCTAAGCGCGGGTGAGCGATACCGTCACTGGGTGAGCACCGACAACCGCATGGGGAGAATCGCCTGCCTCGGGATTTTTCGCACCAAGTCCGTTGAACAGTCGATCGCCGAGACTGACGAACCCGATCACCAACTGCGGCGAGACCTCACCGCCAAAGACCTGATGGTCTTTGGCGTCGGTGTGATTATCGGCACCGGCATTTTCGTCCTCACCGGCGACTAGGCGCACAAGCACGCCGGCCCAGCAATCGTGATTAGTTTCTTGATCGCTGGCATCACCCGCGCCTTCGCCGCCCTTTGCTATGCCGAGTTCCCTGCGATCGTGGCGGCCCTTGCGGTGCTTTCGATTATGGGTACGAAGCTGTCCAGTTCGGTGACTTCGGTGATGGTGGCCGTCAAGATCGCGGTCGTGCTGTTCGTGATCGTGGTCGGGATGTTCTTCGTCAAAGCCGCGAATCTCACTCCGTTTATCCCACCGGCTGAACCGGCCGAAC
>JAKPAQ010000303.1 GCA_029779385.1 Actinomycetes bacterium
ATGTTGAAATGCTTCGCTGCCGCCCGGGCGCTCATGCCGCCCGCGCAGGCAAGACGAACCTTCAGGTAAAGTTCCACGGTGTAAATCCCTCATCCCTCCTCGCCAGCATCGCGAAAAGGGAAAAAGTGGACGACTTTTACGCCGCCCGCAGCAGCACTTCGCCGCCGCTACCGTGGTCTAATTTTGCACCGCCGTTCTCAGGGATGTTGGCGAGGGTGGGGCCGAGCTGTTCGCGGCGCAACGGCCGAGACTGCCCTCCTTGGTGTTTAATCCAGCGTTATCAATTCCTAGCATCGCGGTAACCCGCGGACGTAACCCAAATTTAACGCCGTTGAGGCGATTACTTCGCCAGAGTTCAGTGGGGTCAGTCGAGACTTCAGGGGTGTTGTTCGAGCAGCACTGGCCCGCTCTCCATACAACCACGGTCGGGTGCGTCACGCGTCCTGCCCGCGAAGGATAACCGACGAATGGCCAACCCGACCTCCGAAGAACAGTATCTTCTTGAGCTTATCAACGAGGCGCGGCTGAATCCCGTCGCAAGCCTGTATCACTATGTCTATTCGACCGAACCGCTGGTTGTCCTCTATCCTGACATCAACGCTGCGTTGAACGTCTACAACGTCAACGGGCGGGTGCTGGCGGACAATATCCGCGCGCTCCCCTCGGTCGGCGCCCTAGCGTGGAGTGACAGCCTGGCATCTGCGGCGGAAAGCCACAGCGCAGCGATGATTGCAGCCGATACGCAGTCCCATCAGGTGACGGGCGAAGCGGCACTTGCCGACCGCGCGACAAGCGCTGGCTATACCGGTTACTCGGTGCTCGGCGAGAATGTCTATGCCTACAGCACGAGCATTCTCTATGCGCACATGGGCATGTTCATCGACTGGGGCAACGGTCCCAATGGCATGCAGTCACCTGCGGGTCATCGCCTGAACCTCATGTCGGCGAATTTCACGGAAGTTGGCCTTGATGTCACCGCCGAGACGCAGACATCAACGTCGGTTGGTCCGTATGTGGTAACCGAGGATTTCGGCGCGCGAGGCAAGTTCTTCGTCACCGGTGTCGCCTATCGCGACATGGACAGGAACAACTTCTATTCGATCGGCGAAGGTATCTCCGGGCTGAAAGTGGCGATGGGAGCAAACTCGGCGACCACGTCGGATGCGGGGGGCTACTCGCTGGCCGTTTCGACCCTCGGCACCCAGCAGATCACGCTGACGGGCGGTGGCCTTGCCGGCACAGTGACGGTCAACGCGTCCATCGTCGACACGAACCTGAAACTGGACGTCGTCAACGGCGCTACGTTGCTGACTTCCGGCTCGATTGCCGTATCGGGCTTTGCCGGCACCATCAAGGCGCTGGGCGTCAAGGCGGTCACCATCTCGGGCGGCGGCGGAAACCAGGACATCTACGGCACCGCCGCCGGAGATACGCTGGACGGCGGCGCGGGTGACGACAATCTGTTCGGGGGGTTGGGGAGCGACACGCTGATCGGTGGCTCGGGCAATGATGTCCTGACGGGTGGTGATGGCAGCGACAACATCGATGGTGGCGAAGGTATCGATACGGCTGTGATTTCCGCCGCGTTTGCCGAAGTCAATATCTTGGCGAAAGCGGATGGCAGCTTCGTTATCTACGGCGGTAACAACGGCCTCGATACGATTCGTAACGTCGAGTATTATCGCTTTACGGACGGGCAGTATCGCTGGAATGCGACGACCAAGTCCATGGAGATCGCGCCAAACAACGCGCCGACGCTCGCCGCGAGCCAGAGCGTGGCGACCAACATCAATCTGGCTAAGCAGTTCACCGTCACGGCCAACGATGTCGATGGCGACAAGCTAACCTACACCGCCACAGCGGCCCAGCATGGCACGATCACGGGCGGGACGAACGGTGTTTTCGTCTACACTCCGGCCGCGCAATATGTCGGCACCGACTCCATCCGTGTGACTGTTTCCGACGGACGCGGCGGAGCGGTAACCCAGTCGGTGACGTTCTCGGTCAACGCCGCCAACGCGCTGCCCACCGTCGCGGCGACGCAGGCCGTCGTGACCAATCTGGATGCGGCCAAGCAGATCACCGTCTCGGCCACGGACGCCGATGGCGACAAGCTGAGCTACACCGCCAGTGCGGCGCTGCACGGCACGGTCACGGGTGGCGCGAACGGGCTGTTCACTTATACGCCGACCAAGGGCTATCAGGGCACAGACAGTTTTTCCGTCACTGTGGACGACGGCAAGGGCGGCAAGGCAACACAGACCGTCTCGGTGCAGGTCGCCTTTGTCCAGCCCCCATCGAGCGTCGGCACGTCGAGCGCGCCGTTCCGTCTGTTCCTTCCCAATGGCGGTGAGGAGACGATTGGCGGCGTGGGGACGGTGACGGGCACCAACGGCTTCCAGGATATCACGCTGGAAAAATACGTTGGTGAAGTGACCTTCGACGCTTCGTTCAATCGCGGTG
>JAKPAQ010000305.1 GCA_029779385.1 Actinomycetes bacterium
GACCGCGATGCCGACAGTGACGCCCTGAGCGTCTCCGTGGTCAACGTCAGCGGACTGCGGGGGACACTCACGCCGTACGCCGACGGTCACTTCAGCTTCACCCCGACCGCCGGTTTCGTCGGCACGACCAGTTTCAGCTACACCGTCAGCGACGGTTTCGGCGGCAACAGCACGGCGACGGTCGCCATCGACGTGACCAACAGTGCTCCAGTAGCGGGTGACGACAGGTATGCGGTGGAAACTGGCAAGACCTTGGAAATTGCCGCGCCGGGGTTGCTGGCCAACGACCACGACGGTGACGGCGACGCCCTGAGCGTCTCCCTGCTCAACGTGAAGGGCCTGAAAGGGACGCTCACGCCGTACGCCGACGGTCACTTCAGCTTCACCCCGACTGCCGGTTTCACAGGTACGACCAGTTTCAGCTACAAGGTTAGCGATGGCTTGGGTGGTAGCGATTCGGCAACCGTCAAGATCGATGTCATTGCGCCAACAGCAGCCCTTCCTCCTGAGTTGCCGTCGGGATCTGCCGCGCAATGGGCCGCGGTATTGGCCAACCCGGCGATAGTGATCGTCCATAAGGCAGATTACCTGGACACCGAAGAAATATGGAGCACGGTCAGTGCCACCGAAGCCAGTCCGCAGACGCTGGCTGGCGGCGATCTGTACGCAGGAGGCTTGGGAGTCAGCGGACAATCCGCTGCGACCAGTTCCATAAAGCAGGAGATCGACGGCAGAGAGGCATTGCGTTTCAATCTTGCCGAGAAAGCGAACACCCTGACGCTGTATCTTTCACAGTTTTTTTCGTACGACGATGGGACGGCTTTCGTCGAGAGTGGGCGTCTGCGTCTACTTGATGACGGTGGCCGAGTGGTCAAGGAGTTGGGTTTCCATGCCAACAGCGGCGCCGGCTTGCAGACGGTCAGCCTGGCCTCTGATGTTGCTTTTAGTGCTATTGAACTGAATGCCGGCGTCGCCCATGGAAGCGAGTTCATGTTTGGTGGCTATGCGAATCCGGACGGCAGCTTTGGATCGAATGTCTTCGCGGACGAGTCGGGTGCAAGGCACGGCAGCGAGTTTCTGGTGGACAAGATTGTCCTCGGCCTGCCACTTGGTGACGCTTTCAGTAGCTGAGGTTCAGTTGGGCGGGCCGGGCGGCCTGCCCGCTGCAATTTGTCCGACGAAGCCTGATTACTCGACGTTCCGCCGCAGGCGCCACTGTTTCACCAGCGCATAGATGGCCGGGATTACAGCCAGGGTCAGAACGGTTGACGAAATCATGCCACCGACCATCGGAGCGGCGATGCGGCTCATGACCTCGGAACCGGTGCCGGTGCCCCACATGATCGGCAGCAGGCCGGCCATGATCGCGACGACGGTCATCATCTTCGGCCGCACGCGCTCGACGGCACCTTCCATAACGGCGTCGTAAAGATCGCTCACCTCGGGTTCCCGCTCGGCGGCTCGAGACTTGGCCTTGGCCGCTTCCCAGGAATGGTCGAGGTAGATCAGCATCACCACACCGGTTTCCGCCGCCACGCCGGCCAAGGCGATGAAGCCGATGGCCACAGCTACCGAGAGGTTGTAGTCGAGCAGCCACATCAGCCAGATCCCGCCGACCAGTGCGAAAGGAACCGAAAGCATGACGATCATGGTTTCCGTCAAACGCTTGAAGTTGAGATAGAGCAGCAGGAAGATCAGGAGCAGCGTAACGGGAATGACGATCTTCATCTTCGCGATGGCACGTTCCATGTATTCGAATTGGCCGCTCCAGGTGACGTAGTAGCCGGGCGGGAAGCTGACCTGTTCGGCCACCGCCTTCTTGGCGTCGGCGACATAGCCGCCGATGTCACGGTCCCGGATATCGATGAAAATGTAGGCCGAGAGGAGGGCGTTTTCGGTGCGGATGCCGGGTGCGCCTTTCGTGATTTCGACGCGAGCCATCTGGCCGAGGGGGACCATGGTGCCGTCCATGGTTGGTACCAGCACTTCCCGGCCGATCTGCTGCGGATTGGCACGTAGTTCTCGCGGGTAGCGGACGCTCACCCCGAAGCGTTCGCGGCCCTCGACCGTGGTCGTCACCATTTCGCCGCCGAGGGCTGCGCCGATGACATTCTGCAGGTCACCGACCGCCAGTCCGTAGCGCGCCAGTTGCTCGCGGTCCGGTTCGATGTTGATGTAGAAGCCGCCGGTAATGCGCTCGGCAAAGGCGCTGGTGGTACCGGGTACGGTCTTCACGACGGCCTCGATGATCTTGGCGAGCTTTTCCATCTCGTCGAGATCCTTGCCGAAGACCTTGATGCCGATCGGCGTGCGGATGCCGGTGGAGAGCATGTCGATGCGTGCCTTGATCGGCATGGTCCACGCGTTGGCGATACCGGGGAACTGCAGCGCCTGGTCGAGTTCGGCGATCAGTTTGTCGGTGTTCATGCCGGCACGCCATTCGGACTCCGGCTTGAGATTGATCACCGTCTCGAACATCTCGGTCGGTGCCGGGTCGGTTGCCGTGTTGGCCCGTCCCGCCTTGCCATAGACCGACTCGACCTCGGGGAAGCTTTTGATGATCTTGTCCTGGGTTTG
>JAKPAQ010000316.1 GCA_029779385.1 Actinomycetes bacterium
CGCACAAATATACAGCGACGGCACCAACGAGAAGCCCCATTGTGACAATGAAGTACTGGTCCTTGGGAAACCACGCGACTATTGCACCGGCAAGACCGCGGCGAACGAATCCGGCGTCGTAATTCATCGCGTAGTACGAAAGCCAATAGATGCCGTTCGGAATGAGTTCGGTGACGGCGTAGATGTAGGCAGTCGTCCATACCACCAAAGTGATTGCGATGAACCAATACCAACGCTTACGCATTGCGCTGATCGGCTCACCCGACGCGGGTATTTCGATCAATTCAGAAGGAATCGACGACGACACCGGCAAATGCTAACCGGCCTCGAGAACCTTGACCACTCTCGACCCGATCAGGCGAAAGATCCGCGCCCGTACTGCGCTGCCCCTGCGACGTCGAACGCCGTCGTCATCTGGCAGGCATCGCAGGACGCCTCATACCCACAATCCGGGCACGGTCCGGGTTCGTCGGATTCGTGCCGAGCGCGACGCTCTGCATCACGTCGTTCGTTATCGGCCACAGCCGCCGCCAGTGCCGCTTCCTCCCGAATCCGCCGCGGCGACTTCGACGGCCACCAGTTGGCGTCACGCAGCAACGCCGCGATGGCCGGCACGGTGACGGTACGCACGATGAAGGTGTCGAGCAGCAGGCCGACACCGATGATGAAGCCCGTCTGAACGGCGCTGAGGATGCTACTGACGGTCAAGGCAAGCATCGATGCGGCGAAGATCAAACCGGCCGATGTGATGACACCGCCGGTGGCCGCGACCGTCTTCACGATGGCTGACGGAACGCCGTATTTCGCTTCGTCACGTATTCGGGAAATCAGTAGCAGGTTGTAGTCGGCACCCACCGCGACCAGCACCAGGAACGCCACACCGGGCACGCTCCAGTTGATGCCTTCACCCAGGATGAACTGGAAGAACACCACGCCGATGCCCAACGCTGACCCATACGACAGCACCACTGACAACACGAGGTACAGCGGTGCCACCACCGCGCGCAGCAACTGCACCAGAATCAGGAAGACCACGATCAGCGTGACTGCCACGATGTACTGGATGTCGCTGTTGTAATAGTCGCGCAGGTCTCGGTTCACCGCCGACAGGCCGATCATCGACACCTTGGCGTCGGACAGTGTCGTATTGGGTAGTGCGGTTTCCGCGGCCTTGACGATGGCGTTGGTCTGGTCCATGGCTTCC
>JAKPAQ010000324.1 GCA_029779385.1 Actinomycetes bacterium
AGCAAGCCCTGCGAGCAGAGACCATCGATTTTGCCGCCACCGAACTTGTGCGACTGGCGCTCGAAGCCGGTGGCAGCGACAACGTGACCGTCGTATTGGCCGAGTTCGTCGACCAAACCACCGCCACCGAAGACACCGGATCGAGCGCGGACGGTCGTATCCAACTAGTTGGTGCGGCAACTTCCTCACCTCAAGACCGAACCGGCACGATCACCGCCTCGCCGCCAAGTGACTCAACCAACCCGGAAGGTTTTGCCGAAAGCCAAGACCCCGAGGAACTTCGCTATGCTCCGCGTCCCACCAAGCGCCGCCATTGGATCTGGTGGTTGGTGTCGACCGTCATTGCAGTTGGCCTGATTTTCGGGATCGGCGCCTACGCTTACGACTGGTCGCAGCGGCAGTACTACGTGGCCGCCGACAACGGACAAGTGGTGATTTTTCGCGGTGTCGATGTTAATGTCCCGGTTTTGGCCCTGTCCCAAGTCGAAGAAGTCACCGACATCAAACTCGAAAGCCTGCCCGACTACCAGAGCCAACGGATTGAGGCCGGCATCTCCGCGGCAAACAAAGCCGAGGCCAGGCGAATTGTCAGTAACCTCAGCGTCCAAGTGACCGACCCGACTCCGACGCCCACCCCGCAAGCCTCGCTAAATACCAAGCCGACAACGAAACCCACGACTGTTGAGACACCATGAGTGACTCAACCCCGGGGACGACCTGGGTGCCGCGCAAGCGGCGTGGTGCCGAACTGGGCTTGTTGCTGCTGGCAGTCCTGATCGGCGTCGGCTCGTATGCGGCGGTCGGCCTTGGCATCGACGGAACCGTCCCGCCCGGGATCTACACCGTCGGCTTTGTTTACGCGCTCGTTGCGTTGGCCGCCCATCTGGCGGTTCGCAAGTTTGCTGGCTACGCCGACCCGATCTTGTTGCCGCTCATCGTCTGCCTGAACGGCATCGGCTTGACCATGATCTACCGGATCGACCTTGGACTCGAGGCCGGAAACTCGCCCTACGGGCCGTTCGCCCAAGGCCAACTGCGTTGGACGATCTTAGGGATTCTGCTTTTTATTGCGGTCCTGATCATCATCCGTGACCATCGCCGGCTACAGGACTACACCTACTCATTTGGCCTGTTCGCCATTGTCCTATTGGTGCTGCCGATGCTGCCGATCATTGGAAGTGCAAAACGTGGCGCGGCGATCTGGATCCAGGTTGGCCCGTTCAGTTTCCAGCCCGGCGAGGCAGCAAAGATCGCCCTAGTGATCTTCTTCGCCGGCTACCTAGTGGTCAAACGTGACGCGTTGGCCCTAGCCGGGCGGCGAGTACTTGGGATCGACCTGCCTCGCGGCCGCGACCTCGGCCCGCACTTGGTTGCCTGCCTCATCAGCGTCTGCA
>JAKPAQ010000327.1 GCA_029779385.1 Actinomycetes bacterium
TGCGGATTCCGCCGGCTGGTTTGAAGCCGAGTTGACGGACGGTGGCTATGCGGTAGTCGCGTACCGCTTCAAGCATCAGCAGGTTTACCTGGAGGGTTGCCGCCGGTTGTACTTTGCCGGTGCTGGTCTTGATGCAGTCGGCGCCCGCGTCCATCGCCAGCCACGAGGCGCGACGAACGTTGTCATAGGTCTGCAGTTCGCCGGTCTCCAAAATGACTTTCAGGTGGGCCGAGCCGCAGGCCTGCTTGACCGCGATGATCTGCTCGTGAACCTTCGCCAGATCGCCGGCGAGGAAGGCACCCCGGTCGATCACCATGTCGATTTCGTCGGCGCCGGCCGCCACGGCGGCAGCCACGTCGGCAAGTTTGATTTCCATTGGCGCACGCCCCGAAGGGAACGCAGTGGCGACGGCGGCAACATGCAAGTTATCGCCGACCACTTCGCGCACGTACTCGACCATGTCGGGGTAGACGCAGACCGCGGCGGTGGCCGGGCAGCTCGGGTCGCTTGGGTCTGGCCGCAGCGCTTTGTTGGCCAGGGCGCGAACCTTGCCGGGGGTGTCGGCGCCTTCGAGGGTGGTCAAGTCGACCATAGAGATCGCGAGGTCTATTGCCCACTGTTTCGAACTGGCTTTGATCGACCTCGTTGACAAGGCGGCCGCTCTAGCCTCAAGTCCTACTTGGTCGACGCCCCTGAGTCCGTCGAGTACGGATTTGGTGCTCATCAGCTGGTCCCTTCCACCCATCCGATTATGCCTGCTTTGGGCGCGGGGAGGGGGCTTCAAAAGGTGAAGTAGCGGTTAAGGTCTGCGATGATTCCTTGGACTTCGGCCTCAGCGCTGACCTGATCGGATTTGACCGACTCGACGTAACATTTGAGTTTTGGTTCGGTTCCCGATGGCCGGCAGATCACGCGGCCGTTGCCCAGCGCGAGCCGGATTCCGTCAGTTGGCGGCAGTCCGGCGTAGCCATCTGCTAGGTCATCGACGGCTACGACGGCTTGGCCGCCAAGAGTCGTCGGCGGTTCGGTCCGCAGGCGACTCATCGCATTGGTGATCAGCGCCAAGTTTTCGGTGCGCAAAGCGAGCTGACCGGTCGCGTGCCAGCCGTGCTGGCAATAAATATCGGCGAGCAGGTCAGTCAAACTGCGGCCCTCGGCCTTGAGTTTGGCGGCCAGCGCCATGATCAGCAGGCCAGCGCTGATGCCGTCTTTGTCGCGTGCGATCGAAGGGCTGACGCAGTAGCCGAGTGCTTCTTCATAGCCAAAAACTAGGCCGTCGACCTTGCCGATCCACTTGAATCCGGTGAGGGTTTGGCGCCACGGCTGGCCGTAGGCGGCGGCCTGTTTGCCAACGAGTTCGGACGACACAATCGAGGCGGCATAGGTTCCCGTTACGCCGCGTTCGAGCAGCGACTCGGCCAGTAACGCGCCGACCTGATCGCCCGTTAGCAGACGGTGGCCCGACTCGGTTTTCACGCCGACGGCGCACCGATCGGCGTCCGGGTCGCTCGCGATGACGACGTCGGCGTCGATCTGGTCGGCCAAGGCGACCGCCAGATCCATCGCGCCTGGCTCTTCGGGGTTGGGGAACGCCACGGTCGGGAAGGTCGCATCTGGTTCGGCTTGAGCAGCTACGACAGTCGGGGCGGCGAAACCGGCGCGGGTCGCCGCCTCGACGAACAGTCGACCGCCGACGCCGTGCATGGGTGTGTAAGCCACGAGCAGTTCACGTGGTCCGGTAGGCGCGGCTTGGGTCACGGCGGTCAGATACGCCTCGGCGACCTCGGGACCCAACACGATGAAGTCGCCATCTCGTGCCAGTTCGTTCACCGGCCCGACCGCGTCGATACACGCGGCGATTTGAGCATCAGCCGGCGGCACGATCTGGCTGGTGTCGGCCAGGTAGACCTTGTAGCCGTTGTCGCGCGCGGGGTTGTGTGAAGCGGTGACCATCACGCCGGCAGATGCCCGCAAATGGCCGATCGCAAAAGCCAGCACCGGGGTGGGCAGGTGCTCTGGCAGCAGTTGGGCGCGCACGCCGGCGGCTTGCATGATTTCGGCGGTGTCGCGCGCGAAAATCTCGGAGTTCGCTCGGGCGTCGTAGCCAACGACGATGCTCGGGTCGGTTTCGGTTTTCCGCAGGTGGGCGGCGAGCCCGGCGGCAGCGCGCGCCACGGTAACGCGGTTCATTCGCATCGGGCCGGCCCCCAGTTCGCCGCGCAGACCAGCGGTCCCGAACTCGAGCCGTCCACTGAACCTGGCGGAGAGCTCTGTGGTTTCGCCAGTGGATTCGGCGGTGGAGATTAGGTCGGCTAACTCCGCGCGGGTTTGTTCGTCTGGGTCTTGGGCCAACCACGCTCGCGCTGCTTCAAACACGTCCATTAGTCCACCGTAAGGGCAGTTCAGATGCGGGGGAGGACTTCGGCGAGCAGGGCGCCCATTCGCGTTGCGGCCACTTGGCCCGCTTCGAGCACCTCAGCATGGTTGAGCGGCTGGTCCAAGATTCCGGCGGCGAGGTTCGTCACCAGGGAAATCCCCAAGACTTCCATGCCTGCTTCGCGAGCGGCGATCGCTTCGAGCGTGGTGGACATGCCGACGAGGTCGCCACCGAGAATCCCGGCCATTTTCACCTCGGCAGGAGTCTCGTAGTGCGGTCCGGGGAACTGGACGTAGACGCCTTCGTCGATCGACGGATCAACTTCGTGCACGATGTCGCGCAGGCGCCGCGAATACAGGTCGGTCAGGTCGACGAAGTTCGCGCCGACAATGGGGGAGGTGGCCGTCAGATTCAGGTGATCGCGAATCAGGACGGGGGTGCCTGGCGTCCAAGCCGGGTTCAGGCCGCCGCAGCCGTTGGTCAAAACCATCGTTTTAACTCCGGCCGCAGCCGCGGTTCGGACACCGTGGACGACCGCGCCGACACCTTTGCCCTCGTAGAAGTGTGTCCGCCCCAGGAATACGAGCGCTCGTTTATCGCCGACGCGAACCGACCGGATCGTGCCGCCATGGCCGGCGACGGCCGGCTTGCTGAAGCCCGGCAGGTCTTCGGTAGGCACTTCATATTCGGCCTCGCCCAGGGCTTCGGCCGCTGGCAGCCAGCCCGATCCCATCACTAGGGCGATGTCGTGTTCGCCGCCGGTGCGCTCGCGCAGAGTCACAGCGGCTTGACGGGCAAGTTCGTACGGATCCATCTGGCCACCATAACGGCCCGCGGACCGATGCGGGCGTACGCTACGACGGTGCCGAAGATCATCGGAGGCTCCCTGACGGAGCATCGCGCCACTACTCGTCGTCGAGTGTTTGCTGCGGTAGTGGACTTGTTGAACGATCGGTCGTTCGACGCCATCACGATGGCCGACATCGCTGCTCGGGCCGAGGTTGGCCGCTCGGCGCTCTACAACCATTTCAAAGACAAAGAGGACGTTGTAGTCGCCTTCGCGAGTGAAGAGACCGACCGTTACCTAGCGCAACTTCAGGAACTATTGGTCGGAGTTGACTCGCCGACGCGTCAACTCGAGGTCTATGTCCGACACCACGTCGACACCTCGGCCGAGTTTCACATTGGTTTGGGCCCGGAATTGCGAGCAATTCTGTCGCCGGCTTCGGCCAGAGCGATGCGCGAGCACGTTATTGCGGTCGAGCGAGTTTTGCGCCAGATTCTGACTGACGGAGCCGCCTCGGGCGAGTTCGAGATCGATGACGTTCGAGCCACCGTCTCCTTGTTGCACGCCACTTTGTCGGCCCGCCACGCTTCAGCCGACACCACGACGAAGTTCGTACTCGCGGCCGTTTCGGCAGGTTCGTAGCCACAACTAAGTCGAGGGTTGAAGTCACCAGGTGACTTGAACCTTCGAGTTTGAACGATTTCAGGTCTGGTTTTTCGGGCTTAGGGCGTGGGCGGGAGTGCTCGCGGTGTGGCCGGCGGTGCTCTGCGGGACCTCCGCACTTCGCGCCTGC
>JAKPAQ010000333.1 GCA_029779385.1 Actinomycetes bacterium
TTCTCGGTGTTCTTGAACTACTTTGTGGTCGGGGTTTTGTTCAAGTTGCTCGTCGAATTCTGCTGCCTGCCGATCACGGTCAAGGTGATCGCTGCGATTCAGGCGCGCGAAGCCGATTTGGCCAAATAACGCCCAAGCCACTCGGTCTTCAGTTCGGCAAAATCACCGGCTTCAATCGCGGCGCGCATCGAGTCCACTAAGCGGATGAAGAACCGTTCATTGTGGATCGAGCACAAGGTGGCTGCATTCATCTCGTTGGATTTGAACAGATGATGCAGGTACGCCTTGGTGTAATTTGCGCAGGTGTAGCAGTCGCAATCGGGGTCAATTGGGCCGAAGTCGCGCCGCGAGGCCGCCACCTGAAGGTTGTATCGACCGGTCGCGGCATAAACCCGCGACGAGCGGGCCACCCGTGTCGGGGTGACGCAGTCAAAGGTGTCGCAGCCGGCCTCAACGCCCTCGAACAGGTCTTCGGGTTCGCCAATGCCAAGCAGGTGCCGGGGCGCATCATCGGGCAGTTCGGCGTTCACCCAGCGGCAAATCTCGCCGAGTGATTCTTTCTCGATTGCACCACCGAGTCCGTAGCCATCGAACCGCCTGCCGGCCACCTCTAGGTTCGCCAAATCGCGGGCGGCTTGGCGGCGCAAATCCTCGTGCTGGGCGCCTTGAACGACCCCGTAGAGGGCTTGGCGCGGCCGCTTCGGGCTCAACTCCTGCAACCGGTGATGCTCGATCAGGCAGCGCTCGGCCCAGGCCTGAGTCCGGGCCAGCGACAGTTCCTGATAGGCCCGGCTATTCATCAGCGTGGTCAGTTCATCGAACGCGAAAATAATGTCCGCGCCGAGTTGATGCTGAATCTGCATCGAAACTTCGGGGGTAAAGCGGTGCCGCGAGCCATCCAAATGGCTCTTGAACGTGACCCCATCGTCATCAACGTGCGCGAGCCGGTCCTTGCCGGGTGCGATCACGTCATCGGCCTCGACGCCAACCGCATCCATCGCCAAGGTCTTCTTGAAGCCCGCGCCCAAACTAAGAACTTGGAATCCGCCAGAATCGGTGAAGGTCGGGCCAGGCCAGTTCATGAACTTGCCCAAGCCGCCAGCCTCGTCGACGATGTCGGGTCCTGGCTGCAAGTACAGGTGATAGGCGTTCGACAAAACCGCTTGGGCGCCCAAATCACTGATCGATTCGGGGAGCACGGCCTTGACCGTGGCTTTGGTGCCTACCGGAATGAATGCCGGTGTCTGAATCTGGCCGTGTGGCGTGGAAATAGTGCCGGTTCGCCCGGGGGCATTTTCGAGGGTGCGGCCTACGGTAAACACTGCACCATCCAAGCAGAGCCAGCTAAGCCGGTGGCGACTGGTTCACTCTGCGGGTGCTGCGGCATCTGGGGTCGGTTCAGTCTCGAGAGTCGGCGATGTTTGCGGTGTCGGTTCGACCGTCGGCGCCGTTGTTGGGGCGGTAGTTGTGGCGGCGGTTGGAGTAGTCGTCGCGGCGGTGGTGGGTGTTGTGCTGGGCTCGGCCGGCTCGGTGGCACCGTCGGTCCATGGCCGACCAATGGAGGGGTTCTGCTGGTTGCCAAATGCCGACCCCGTGACCAGTTCGTACCCGCCGATCGCGAGCAGTGAAACAGCCAACGTCACCGCACTCCAGATACCCACTGAGCGCCAGTCAACCTCCTTGGTTTTTGGCCCGGTGGTCTTTTCAGCTCCGGCCACCGGTTCGGTGTCCTGGCCGCGAACCGAAATCAAGGAGGAGCCGCGATCGACCCCGCGAAGATAGGTCGCGCTGGCAATTGAGGCGGTAATCGAACCGACCGCAGCACCGATCACAGTTCCGGCAACACCAAGATAGGAGGCCACCCAAGCCGCTGTCATGGCCGCGAGCGCGCCGATAAGCACTTGCAGCCACTGCCGTGATGTCAGAGGTTCTTCGTCGGACATGTTCTTGAGCCTAGCCAAATGTGTCTGAGCAGGTCGCTACTGTCTGAGCATGCGTTTTATCGCCACCGCCGACTGGCAACTTGGAATGCCGGCAAAACGTCTGCCCGACGAGGCCCGATCGCGTTTTCAAAATGCTCGGATTGAAGTCATCGAACGCATCGGCACGTTGGCGGGCGAACGAGACGCCGACTTCGTGGTGGTTTGCGGTGACATTTTTGACTCCAACCAGCTGGATCGTCGAGTAGTTGTCCGGGCTGCGGACGCCTTGGCCAAGATCAAGTGCCCGGTGTACTTCGTTGCCGGCAATCACGATCCACTCGATTCGGCGAGCATCCTGCTAAGCAGCGAGTTCAAGACGTCGATGCCCGAGAACGTGGTTGTAGTAACCGAAGCAGGTGCACGTGAAGTGGCTCCTGGCGTCGATCTAGTTTCCGCACCTTGGTTCACCAAGTTTCCGGTAAGTGACCTGGTTGCCGACGTGCTCGAAGCTGCCGAACCTGCGCCCTCCCGGGTTCGCATTTTGGCTGGTCACGGCGGCCTGCTCGGAATCGATACCCACGACCCGGCCGCTGTCGACGAGCGGCGAATCCAGCAGGCACTCGACGAAGGGCTGATCGACTTCGCGGTCTTAGGCGATCGACATTCGCTGACCGAGGTTGCGGCCAAAATCTGGTATCCGGGTGCACCTGAAGTCACTCACCGCCGTGAGGACAAGCCGGGACATGTTCTCTTGGTCGAAATTAACTCAGGCAGCAAGGAAGTGACGGTAACGCCCGAAAAAGTTGGCATCTGGAAGTTCGTTACGCTCACCGCAGATCTAACTGGGACCGAAGACATCGCTCAATTGGCTGCAGATTTTGAGTCGCTGACCGACAAGTCGAAAACGGCGGTTTGGCTTTCACTCACGGGGACGATTTCGATTTCGGCCAAGGCGACACTAGATGACCTAATCGAGCAGATGGGGGAGCGGTTCGCACTCGTTCAGCTTTGGGAAAGACACACCGACCTGGTCATTCAAATGGAGGACCAAGATTTTGCGTCCCTTGGTTTGGCCGGTTTTGCTGCCGACGCGGTTCACGAACTGGCCGGTTTAGCAGCCACCGACGAGTCGGCCCGCGACGCGCTGGGACTGCTGCTTCGACTGAATGGGGCGCTCAAATGAAACTGCACCGGATCCGCCTCGAAAACTTCCGCGGAATCGAGAAAGCCGAAGTTGATTTCGCCGATACGGTCACGGTCGTCCACGGGCCAAACGAAGTCGGAAAATCTTCAATTCCGCTGGCGTTTCGGCTACTTCGAGAAGTCAAGGCTGGCTCAAGCCGGAGCGAGATAAAGGACGTTCGACCAAACGATCGAGACGCCGATCCCACGGTCGAAATTGAACTGACGACCGGGCCCTATCACCTGAAATATTCCAAGACCTGGGCAACCGGAAAACGCGGCAGCACCCTGTTGACCGTGCTGGCACCTGCCCCCGAAAGTATCGTCGGTGACGCGGCCCATGATCGCGCTACCGAGATTTTTGCCGAAACCGTCGATGCGCAACTTTGGGCGGCTCTGGAGCTGGTTCAAGGCGAGTCGTTCGACCAACCGACGCTGGCCAATGTCGAACCGCTCCAGGCGGCGTTAACAGCCCAAGACAGTGGTGACGTCGAACAGGTCGCCGGTTCGCTGATGGAGCAGATCGAAGCCGAATACGCGCGTTGGTTTACCGCGACCGGCAAGCCAACAGGCGAATTCGCGAAAATCGGTGAGCAGGCCAAGTCGGCGCAAGAACGGGCTGAAGCGGCAAAGGCCGAGCTTTCCGGAGCCGAAAAGCTGGTGAAACGTCAAGAAGCGCTCGCCAGTGAGGTTCAGGCGCTCGCTGCCGAACAGGTAGCGGCCGAACTGGAGCTAATCCGTTGTCGAGAAGCAGCAAAATCGATCGACTCGGTGCGACGCGACCACGGTGACGCCAAACTTTTTCTGACCGAGGCCAGAGCTGCAGTCAAGGACGCCGCCAACGCCGAAAAGCAACGCCGAGAACTGATCTCAAAGTTCGATGAAGCCACGAATGCCGAAAACACAGCGTCCGCTGAGCTAGCGAGGTGTCAAGAGCGGTTGGCCGAGGCCAGCACGCGCACTGAGGACGAGGCAGCGTTCAAATCTCTCGAGGACGAACTGAAGGCCGCCCGAGTCAGCGCGACTGCCGCTGCCAATGCGGTTGCGGCGGCCACCGATCAACGTGAACTCCAGCAGCTACGCGCCCGGCTAGAAAAAGCCGAGAATGCGATGGCCCGCCATCGCAAAGCGGCGGCCGAAATTGCAGACAATCCAGTCGACGCACAATTGCTCGCCCAGCTCGACGAAGCGCAACTGAAGCTGGCAACAGCCGAAGCAGCAATCGCCGTGGGCGCGGCCCGTGTCCGGGTTGAGTCCCTTGGCGACTTGTCGGTTTCCTCGGCACCGTTGTTGCCTGAGGGCAAAGATGTCGAGGTTACGCAGGTCACCACCGTTCAGGTCGAATCAGTGGTCAAAGTTGTCATCACCCCTGACGACGGAGCAACCGAGCGAGCGAAAAAGGCCGAAGAATCGGCCGCTGAGTTGGATTCGCTGCTAGCAAAGGCAGGAGTCGCAGATTTGTCGGGTGCCCGGGCGGCCGCAACCCAACGACAGCAGTCGGTGCAGGAATTGGCCAATGCAGTCTCGGACCGGGATGAGGCTCTAGGCTCGGTGGAGATCACGAGCCTTCAAGGCAACGTTGACGCACTGGTTGACCGGCTTGCCAAGTTTGGTCAGACAGACGGTTTAGCTGATCTGAATTCGGCACGTGAGCGCCAAGACGAGGCCAACTTGAAAGTAGAGGAGTTGGCCGATGCGGTCAGTAAGTCCGCACAGGACCGTAAGCGACTTGACGCTCGGCGGACCGAACTGAGAGTCGAATCCAGTAGCGCAGACTCAACTTTGGCCGCGGCGACTGAAACGCGTGACCGTGCCCAAAAGGAACTAGCTGCCGCCCGCGAAGCTGCCAGCGACGAACGAGTAGCCGAGGGCTTGGTTTCGGCGCTCGCGGCCGAAAAGGCGGCCGAATCTGAAACAACAGCACTAGCTGGTCGCTTGGAAGAACTTGGTGCAAAAAGTCTTGAAGGCCGACTCGAAAACGCCGAGGCGGCGCTCAAGGCCGCAACTTCGGCAACCGAGGAGGTGCGAATGTCCCTTGCTGCGGTCGAGGGTCAGATCGACTTCCTCGGTGACAAAGGATTAGAAGACTTGGCGAACGATGCCGAGGCTGAAGCCAACCAACTTTCGGTGAAATCTTCGCGGATGCTGGCAAAAGCAAACGCGGCAAAGACCTTGCGAAACACGTTCGCAAAGCATGCCGACCTTGCTCGCAAGCGCTACGTGGCGCCATTTCAGCGCGAGATTTCTCAGCTCGCGGCAATGGTTTTCGGCCACGGCACGACAGTTGAGGTATCTGAAGACCTCCAGATCGTGTCACGAACCCTCGATGGGGTCACCGTCGGGTTTTCCTCGCTCTCCGGTGGGGCAAGGGAGCAACTTTCGATCATTTCGCGGATGGCGACCGCCAGACTCGTCGCCGATGATGACGGCGTACCGGTAATCCTCGACGACGCGCTGGGCTTCGCAGATCCGACAAGACGCAATCAGATGGTCGCGATGCTCGGCCAAGTCGCCGCAAACTCTGGCGTCCAACTCATCGTGCTCACTTGCGACCAAACCAGATTCGCCACGCTCGCCGGCGCTACCCGCGTCAGGCTCCAAGAGCAGATCTAGCCCAACGCTTGGGTCAGGTCAGTCAACAGGTCTTCGATGTCCTCAATGCCGACCGAAAGGCGCACAAGGTCATCTGGAACCTCGAGTTGCGAACCGGCGGTTGAGGCATGAGTCATCGCGCCGGGGTGCTCGATGAGAGATTCGACGCCGCCCAAACTCTCGGCCAAGGTGAAGATCTTGGTGCCAGAACAGAAGTCCAATGCGGCTTCAAGACCACCGGTCAGTCGAACCGAAATCATCGCGCCAAACCGAGACATCTGCTTGGAGGCGACCTCGTGCCCCGGGTGGCTGGCCAGTCCCGGATACCTGACCTCGGCAATTGCCGGATGCGCCAAAAGCATTTCAACAACAGCTTCGGCGTTATCGCAATGGCGATCCATCCGCACTGCGAGCGTCTTGATCCCGCGCAAGGTCAGATAGGAGTCGAATGGGCCTGGCACGGCACCGGCACCGTTCTGCAAGAAGGCAAACCCCTCGTCGAGGGCCGGATCGTTCGTGACTAGCGCCCCGCCAACGACATCGCTGTGACCGCCGAGGTACTTGGTTGAGGAGTGGAGCACCACGTCGGCACCAAGTGCCAACGGCTGTTGCAGGTACGGCGACGCGAAGGTGTTGTCGACCAGCAACTTCGCGCCGGCGCTGTGGGCAATCTCGGCGATTGCGGCGATATCGCCGATGTTCAACAGCGGATTAGTCGGCGTCTCGATCCAGACGAGTTTCGTGGATTCGGTGATTGCCGCTTCAATCGCTGCCAGGTCGTTCACGGGTGCCGGAGTGTGACTGATTCCCCAGTTCGAGAAGACCTTGTCAATCAGCCTGAAAGTTCCGCCGTAGGCGTCGTCAGGGATCACCAAGTGGTCTCCGGGGCGCAACATCGAACGCAGCGCGGTATCGGTGGCGGCCATGCCCGACGCGAAGGCACGCCCGTGGGCGCCCCCTTCGAGTGCTGCCAGGTTCTCCTCCAGTGCACGCCTAGTCGGATTGCCTGTTCGGGCGTACTCAAAGCCCTCGCGAAGCTGCCCGACGCCGTCTTGAGCGAAAGTGGAACTGGCGTAGATCGGTACGTTTACCGCACCGGTTCGTGGATCTGGATCTTGACCGGCGTGAATTGCGCGGGTCGAAAACCCTTGGTTCGAAGTGCTGCTCATATATGAACTCCCAATAGGTCGTGGCGGGTGAGCACACCCAATGGCTTACCTTCGTCAATCACCATCACCGCATCGTGCTCGCTAAGTGCGGCCAGCGCGGCGGTCAGGTTTTCGCCCGAGCCGATCAACGTCAACGGTGGTTCCATATGGTCTGCCACCGCATCAGTTAGGGCAGCACGGCCTTCAAAGACCGCACTCAGAAGCGCGCGTTCACTGACGCTGCCGCTTACCTCGCCGATTACCACTGGTGGTTCGGGGCCGACCACTGGCATTTGCGAGACGTTGTATTCGCGAAGAATCTCGATAGCGTCACGCACAGTTTCGGATGGGTGAGTGTGTACCAGTGCCGGTAGTTGGCCGGTCTTTCGGCGCAGGATGTCACCCACTCGCAGGTCGGCCGAGAGGCCGTCGAGGGGAGTGCGCAAGAAGCCGTAAGAGGCCATCCAGTCGTCATTGAAAATCTTCGACAGGTAGCCGCGGCCGCCATCTGGCAGCAGCACCACGATGAGGTCGTCGGGGTTGGCTTTCTCGGCCACCCGCAACGCAGCAACTACCGCCATCCCGCAGGACCCACCCACGAGTAGGCCCTCTTCGCGAGCCAACCGCCTCGTCATGTCGAAGGAATCGGCGTCCGAAACCGCAATGATTTCGTCGGGGATTGACGGGTCGTAGGCGCTGGGCCAGAAGTCCTCGCCAACACCTTCGACCAAGTACGGCCGCCCGGTGCCGCCCGAATAGACCGAACCTTCGGGGTCGGCTCCAATCACCTTGATATCCGGGTTCTGCTGCTTGAGATAGCGGCCAGTGCCGGTGATCGTGCCTCCGGTACCAACGCCGGCAACGAAGTGGGTAACTTGACCGTCGGTGTCGGCCCAGATCTCCGGGCCGGTAGTTTCAAAGTGGCTCGCCGGTCCTGCGGGGTTGGAGTACTGGTCCGGTTTCCACGCGCCCGGAGTTTCGCGAACGAGTCGATCCGAGACGTTGTAGTACGAATCGGGGTGCTCTGGCGGAACAGCGGTCGGGCAGACCACAACTTGCGCCCCGTAAGCCTTCAGCGTGTTGCGCTTGTCTTCGCTGACCTTGTCTGGGCAAACGAAAATGCACGAATAGCCACGTTGCTGGGCCACCAGCGCCAAGCCAATCCCGGTGTTTCCTGAAGTCGGTTCGACGATCGTGCCGCCGGGCTTCAACAAACCGGCAGCTTCGGCCTCATCGACCATTTTGACCGCGATCCGGTCCTTGGAGCTGCCGCCCGGATTTAGGTATTCCAGTTTGACAACGACGGTGGCCGAACCGGCAGGAACGACTTTGTTTAACCTGACCAGCGGAGTGCCGCCGATCAGGTCAACCACGTGATTAGCGATGGGCATGAACCCATCATGACTCACGAACGGAGCACGCGACCCTCGGCGTCAGTTGAATCCGACACGAGCGTGATGATTCCGTCAATGAACGGCCAGATAGATCCAATTCCACAGGTGAAGATCACCACAAGCAATTGGGCTACACCGATGCCGGTATGTCCGGTATAAAACCGGCCAATCCCGATCGGCAACAGAATCTGCAACAGGCCGGCAACTAGTTTTGACTTGTCCGACATGGGCCGACCCGAAATCGGATCTATTCCGTAGCCGTAACCCGGTGCCCCGTAAGCGGGTGCGCCGTAGCCCGGTGGTGGGGGCGGTTGATAGCCAGCATTTGGGTCCTGATACGGCTCATCTGGGGGTGTGGTCATAGTTGAACGCTCCTCACAGGGTCGCGGATTGGTCGGGCAGGCCTCGACCGTCGCCGATGTGGGCATACGGGTCGACATACTTGCGCTTATCGCGTTCTGGGTTGTGTGGCCACTTCTCTTCGAGCAGAAGCCCCATGGTCGCAGCAGTGAAGACGGTTGAGAGGTGCCCGAACAGCAGACCCATCAACACCGCGATCGAGAAGTCTCTCAGCGAGTCGCCTCCCAAGACCGCCAAGGCGGCCAAGATGAACGTCGCGCCCATCGCGGTGTTTACCGTTCGCGGAATTGTCGACAAGATCGCCTCATTGACCATCTCGCGAAGTGGAATGTCAGCCGTCTGCGTTCGTTCGCGAACACGGTCAAGAACAACGATCGAGTCGTTCACGGCCAAACCGATAATCGACAAGATTGCCGCCAAGAACACGCCATCGATCGGTTTACCCCACCAAGCGAAGACGCCAACCACAGCCAGGACCACCGACGCCATCGAGATGATGGCGGCAAGTGCCCAAGTCCAGCGGAAGCGCCATGCCAGATAGAGCATCTGTGCTGCGACGGCAATCAGGAAGGCCAAGATCGCCTTATTGCGAAGTTCCTTGCCCAAAGTCGGGTCGATGGTGTCGGACCTGACCTGAGTTGTCTCGCCGCCAACCTTGGCGATCGAAACGCGAACAGTTTCGGCCTGAGCCTCGTTGATCTTCGGCAGTCGAACGGAGATGTTCTCCTTGCCATCGCTAGATGAACTCTGAACGACGGCTTCGGGGAAGCCGGCGTTGGCTACCGCCTCGCGGGCTTGATCGGGGGAAATGATCTTGCTGGTCGAGTATTCGATCTGGCGACCGCCAGCGAACTCGACGCCAAGGTTCAAGCCCTGGACGACAATTCCAGCAATGGCAAACACGGCAATGCCAAGCGATACAGTCACCCACATGCCCGCCCGGCGGACGAGGTAAGGACCGTGGTTGTTGAGCCAGCGGCGAACGCCCGAAATGCCAGCGATGCCCGATACTTGTGGGTGCTGTCGGATCCAGCGGCGCTTGACCAGCCACTCGGTTAGCCAACGGGCTACGACCAAGGCGGAGAACATCGAGGCCAAAACACCGATGGTAAGTGTGACGCCGAAGCCCTTTACCGGCCCAGAAGCCAGCCAGAACAACAGCATCGCCGCGATGATCGTGGTGACGTTAGAGTCAATAATTGCCGACCACGCTTTTGAAAAGCCGGTTGTCAGTGCCGACAGGAGGCCAGCGGATGGATTCTCGTGGTACTCCTCGCGTGCTCTCTCATAAACAAGCACGTTCGCGTCGATAGCCAAACCGATGGCCAAGACGAAACCGGCCAAGCCAGGCAAGGTAAGCGTCGCCCCGAGAGCAACGAGGATGCTGTAGGACAGCAGGCTGTAGACGCACAGGGCGATCGTGGCCATCACGCCGGTGAGGCGATAAATGAAAATGATGAACAGGCCGGTTAGTGCCAAGCCGATAATCGAGGCTTGGATGGAGGCATCAATTGCTGCCGCACCAAGCGTCGGTCCAACAGTCCTCTGGTCGATGATCTTGACCGGGACCGGCAGTGCGCCACCCTTGATCAGGACCGCAAGATCATCAGCCTCGGCCTGAGTGAAGTTACCGGTGATGCTGGTGCTATTGCCGCCGCCAGAACTACACATTTCACTCACGATTGAGGGCGAGGAGATGATCTCGCCATCTAGCACGATCGCGATTCGGTTGCTGCCGGCCTGGTTAGCGCAAGCCGAGGAGACTAGACCCTTCCACGGATCTCGGCCTTCCTTGTTGAACTTGACGTTGACAACACGCTCGCCGAGGCTGTCTTGCGGAACCGCAGACTCCGCGTCGCTGATGCCGTTGCCGTCGAAGGCGATCTTGCCCAGCAGCAGGTTTTGGCCACTTTCGTCGGGCAGAATAACTTCGCCCTCGCCAGCCTTTTGCCCTTCGGCCGCAGGTGACATGACTTCGCGGAACTCCAAGGTTGCCGTCTGGCCGACAACTTCGGCAGCCTTCGCTGGATCCTGGACGTCAGGAAGTTCTACGATGATCCGGTTTTCCCCGGTCCGCGCCAGCGTTGGTTCAGACACACCAAGCGCGTCAACTCGCCCGCGCAGAACTTCAACTGCTCGATCGGTGGCGGCCGCGTCAGCCTTAACTCGGTCGGTGGATTGTGCTTCGAGGGTGATCTGGGTGCCACCACGCAAATCGAGGCCGAGGCTCGGCTTCATCTGCCACGCGACAAGCGCGGCGATGGCAATAACCAGCACCGAGGCGATCCCGCGATAAAGGTTGTCGCGTGAGCCCGCCGGGACCGGCTTACGGGGCTTCTTCGCCTTTGGCTTTTTGGGCTTCTTCGAACTGTCGGACTTCTTGAGGGGCATGGCTGTCTCTCGGGTTGCGCGGACAGTCGTCCGCGAGGTCTGCTCTGGGCGTTGAGGTAGTTCAGCGCAGTGGAGGGGCGCGGCCGAAAACGGCCGCAGAAATCGTTTCGCGTCGCGAAGTCAGCCAAACAAGAAGTGCGAACAGAAGCAGCGTCGGCAGGGCCGAAAAACTTGTTGACAAGATCGCGGGTGATTCAACTGCGAGTTTGTGGTGATCGTCGGCGGTAGGAGCACCTAGCGTCGCCCGGTGCTGGCCAGAGGCGTCAGCAGGATCTGAGACCGTCGCAGTTTGAGTACGTTGGCTTTCGCCTCGACCGATTGATGCCGCGCTAAAAAGCGCCACCACGCCGGCCAGTAGCACGGCAAGCAGCGTTGCGACGATGGGTCGCAATCGGTGGGCGGTCAAGATCACTTGGCGAGTGTAACGGCTTTAGGCCGATCTGTAGATGCGCCGGGTCGGGAAGCGCCTCACGGCGCGTGGCCGCTCGTAGCGGCTAATTTTGGGACCCGGGGCTACCGCGACCCGGCGCTCGATAAAGAGTAGACGATTCGCAAAACAATTAATGCAGTTCCCCGAGGCGTTCTAACTCTGCGGCACGCCGCAGATGGCTGGCCGTATCCATCAGTCGCGCGGCGCTGGCCGTGTCGGTTCCTTCAGTTTGGCTACGGCCGACACCGACGATGTGGCAGAAAGCCGCCGCGCGGTCCAAGGCGACATCAAAATCTGGACTCAGCAGGCCGCGGATCACCGTGTCGGCCAACTCCATCACCTCGTTCGGTCCCGGCGGATCAACGACTCCCGCGAGCACCTCATCGACTGGGGCGAAGGATCGTCCGGTCTCGAACTCGCGTGCTGCTTGGACGGGGTTTCGCCGAACCCAAGTGCGCAATACGTACAACCGCCAAAGAGCGCCGGCGACTGATTCGGCCGGAGCCTGTGACCAAAGCTCAGCGATTACCGCTAGGCCTTCAGTGTCGGCCAAGTGGACGACCCGGTCGACTAGTTCCTGATCTGTGCTCCCGGCAGCGCCACGAACCAGCAGATGGGCGATGCGATGGCCTGCGGCGGTGCGTTCGGCCGGATCGTCACCGCCAGCAAGTGCTTCAATCTTCGCGGCGCCCGGCATTGAGGGACGCGAAAAATCAGCCATGAATCCAGCCTAACCCGGGGCTGTAACCAAATTAGGGGGAAGGTAATAGTCAGGATTTAGGATCGATCAACGCGGCGAAGATTGGCCCGGCGACAAGGTCGAGTTGCCACGGTCTGGCTCCGGCCTCGGCGAGGAACTGGGCGACTATCGAATCGGAGAGTTCGGTCGGTGGCTGCCAAGCCAAGGCGCGAACCGGAGTTGGAGCAATCAAGTTCTCGGCAGGCAGGTTTTTTTGGGTCGCAATTTCGGAAATCGACTCGCGCACTCGAGCTAATCGAGCCGCGGCCACGGGATCCTTGTCGCCCCAAGCGCGGGCGGGGGGAGGGCCGTCGGTTTTTTGCCCTGAAGTTGGTAATTCTGTTTCGTCGAGAGCTTGGCCGCGTTCGATCGCGGCGAACCACTCGTCGAGGTACCGTCGGTGTCCCCGGCGCTGCATCGTCCTGTCCGATTTGAGCGCGCCAACTGTCGCCGGTGGGCCGAGCGCCAAGGCCACGATCGAGGCATCAGGCAGAATCCGGCCCGGCGTGACGTCCAAGTTGGCGGCAAGCTCATTTCGGGTCGTCCACAATTCACGAACGATCGCCAGTGCTCGGCGACTGCGGATTTTGTGGATGCCAGAGGTGCGCCGCCACGGGTCGCGCCGTTCGGGCGGGCCGGTGAAATCGAGTAAGGCGTCAAAGTCCTGGCGGGCCCAATCGAGCTTTCCGGCAGAATCTAGGTCGGCAGTGACAGCGTCTCGAAGTTCGACGAGGACCTCAACGTCTAGCGCGGCGTATTCCAGCCATGGGTCAGGAAGCGGACGAGTAGACCAATCGGCCGCGGAATATTCCTTGGCCAGGCTCATCGAAAGATAGTGCTCAACTAGTGATGCCAAGCCGACCTTGGGAAGGTTCAGCAGACGCCCAGCAAGTTCGGTGTCAAAAAGAGAATGAGGGCGTAGACCAACCTCGGCCAAACAAGGCAGGTCTTGGGTGGCCGCGTGCAAAATCCATTCGGCGTCGCCAAAGGCGTCACCCAGTTCGTGAAGATCATCAAAAGCCGTGGGGTCGACCATCCAAGTTCCGGCGCCTTCGCGGCGGATTTGGACCAAGTAGGCGCGTTGGGAGTAGCGGTAACCAGACGCTCTTTCGGCGTCGAGTGCGATCGGGCCCTCGCCGAGAGCGATTTCGGCGCATGCCTTGGCCAACTCGTCTTCGGTATCGACGACCGGACGAATGTGTTCGCGAAGGCCTAGTCGCGGAAGGACCGGCACGACCGGTTCGGCGTCCTGCGGGGGACTCGCTTCGGGCTGTTCAGCTTCGGTGGTCAACGACCCGCACGCCTCCTGGTGAGCGGCACAACGCCGGGAGCCAAGGGCGGCAGGCCCGCAAGTTTGCCGAGAAGTTCCATCCAAGCGCCAGCGTGGCTCTCCAGCGAACCGTCAGGCGTCCAAGAAGCCCGCACCTCGATCTGGGCAGTCGCTTCATCATCAACCATCGTGCCAAAAGACTCTGACCGAACGACGGTGATGCTGCCGGCTTCACTGCGGTGGGTTGCGCCAGCGTCGTCAAGGGCATCAGTGAGCCAACTCCAGCCGACTTCGGTGATTAGTGGATCAGTCGCCATTTCGTGTTCGATTTCGGCACGGGCGAAGGTGACGCAGCGGAAGGTGCCGTTCCAAGCATCGTTGCCAGCCGGGTCATGCAGCACGATGAACCGGCCGGTGCCGAGTTCGGCGCCGCCGACGACAACGTCGGCTGTCATGGCGTAGGCCCACGGAGCGATTCGCTGTGGCGGGGGCATCTCGCCGATTTCTAGTTCGGGCCGCGCGATGGCGCGCTTGACTTCATCGACGGCCCGCGAGAACGGTGCCGGGATGCCTTCTAGATTCGTTCGGGCGCCCACAACGCGAGTTTAGGCATGGGAAATGGGGCGACGCTGGCAGACACGCAGGTCTGTCAGACTCATCGGGTGAGCACCCAATCAGACATCGCCGCCGCAAACCCGACCAGCGCCAGTCCATTTCTGCAGGCCTGCCGCGGTGAAAAGCCAGCGCACACCCCGGTTTGGTTCATGCGCCAAGCTGGCCGGTCTCTGCCGGAGTATTTGCGGGTTCGCGAAGGCGTCCCGATGCTGGAATCTTGTTTCCAGACCGACCTGGTCGTGGAAATCACCATGCAACCGGTGCGCCGACATCGGGTAGACGCGGCGATCTTATTCTCAGACATCGTCGTTCCGCTCAAGGCGATCGGGGTCGATTTGGACATCATTGCCGGCACGGGCCCGGTAATCGCTGAGCCGGTCTCCCAAATTTCGCAGGTAGATCAACTACGAGACTTGGAACCAGATGATGTCCGGCCGATAACCGATGCTGTCGCCGCGTTGGTGTGCGAGTTGGGGCGAACGCCGTTGATTGGGTTTGCCGGTGCTCCGTTCACCCTGGCGTCCTACTTGATCGAAGGTGGCCCGTCGCGTGACCACCGGCGAACCAAGCAACTGATGTATTCCAACCCCGAACTTTGGCATTCGCTGCTGGATCGCATCGGTCAGCTAGCTGCGCAGTTTTTGCGACTACAGGTTGAGGCTGGTGCGTCGGCGATCCAATTGTTTGACTCGTGGGCCGGCGCGCTTTCGCCGGCCGACTACGACACCTATGTTCGGCCACATTCAACGGCCGTACTGTCGGCGGTC
>JAKPAQ010000335.1 GCA_029779385.1 Actinomycetes bacterium
TGGCGATCCTCGCGAGGCGTTGTTGGAGCTCGCCGAGATCGAGGACCGGCACGCGGCGCACTGGGAGTCGCTGCTGATCGAGGCAGGCATCGAGATCCCGCCGGACCCTGGCGTCCTGGACTCAAGTTCCGAGAAGCTCGTTTCCCGAGCAAGGCAGTTTTCGCTGCAGGCAGTTCTGCCCGACCTAGAGCAGGCGGAACGCGATGCGCAGGGGACCTATGACGAAGAGCCCGATGCACTGCCGGGGATGGCCGAAGACGAACACATCCACGCCCAGGTCTTGGCCGGAATGGTTGAGGCAACTACTGAAAGTGTCGGAAACGCAGCTAGTAGCCCGGCGCTGGTTTCAACCGGCCCTCCCGAGCGCTCGATGGCCGATGTGCGCGCTGCGCTCAACAGCGCTGAACCGTGGCATCGCACGGACAAGTCCGGGTCACTGCGCGCAGCGGTGTTTGGTGCCTCGGACGGGTTGGTGTCCAACACAGCCCTTGTCATGGGCTTCGCGGGCTCGGGCATTGAAAGCGGAACGGTACTTTTCGCGGGTATTGCCGGTCTACTCGCCGGAGCATTCTCGATGGCTGCCGGTGAATACGTGTCCGTCGCGAGCCAGCGTGATCTGTTCCAGCGTGAGATTGCGATGGAGGCGCAAGAGCTCAAAGAGAAGCCGCTCGAGGAACAGCGCGAGTTGGAGCTGATCTACCGCGCCAAGGGCCTTGACCGTGAAACTGCGAAGGCCGCCGCGGCAAAGATCATGTCGAATCCCGAGACGGCGCTCGACACCCTCGCCCGCGAGGAACTCGGCCTCGATCCCGATGAACTTGGATCGCCGGTCAAGGTCGCGGCTTCGAGCTTCGTGGCCTTTGCCTCGGGCGCCGTCGTGCCGGTCATTCCATACGTCTTTCTGTCAGGAACGGCGGCACTAGTGACGGCAATAGTCCTCGCCGCAATCGCTCTCGTCGCTGTCGGCGGCACTGTTGGACGCCTGTCGGGAGCCGGTGTCGCCAAGTCGGCCGCCCGCCAACTGCTTGTCGGCGCAGGCGCGGCAGCGGTCACGTTCGTGATCGGCAAGCTGGTTGGGGTCAATCTCGGTTAGCTTCGGTTAACTCAAACGATCGGCTGATCGACAACACGACGCGATCATGAATAGGCTGCCAAGGACTAGCGCCGAATGGCCACACTCGAGGGAGCACATGTGCGGATAACCAGCGATTCCTTCAAAGACGGCAAACCAATGCCGTCGTCGCACAGTGCTGATGGCGAGGGATCGCTTCCGCCGCTTGATATCACGGACATTCCGAGCCGCACCGTGACAATTGCGATCACAGCCCACGATCCCGATATCCCTCGCGATCGTCGCCCAGACGGCAACTTTGATCACTGGGTCGTATGGAACCTGCCGCGCGACACCACGCATGTTGCGAGCGCGACCGAGCACGGTGGCACGGTCGGCACAACGACCATCGGCACGAACGATTGGGTCGCCGCTGGGCCGCCGCCAGGCGACGGACCACATCGCTACTACTTCACCGTGTACGCGCTAGATTCCGAACTTGACCTGCCGGAATCAACAACTCGGGCCGAACTTGAGGCCGCGATTGCAGGCCATGTGATTGAGTCGGCTGAATTGATGGGTACCTACGAACGCTGAGTGATCAGCGCTCCCAACGGTTGGCCGTCACTACAGGCCGAGCTCGCCACGCAATTTCGCGACGTGGCCCTTGGCACGCACGTTGTACTGGGCGATTTCGATCTTTCCCTTGGCGTCGATGACAAATGTCGACCGAATGACTCCGGTGACCTTCTTCCCGTACATCGTCTTCTCGCCATACGCGCCGTATGCAATGAGGACCTCTTTGTCAGGGTCCGATAGCAACGGGAATGTCAGGCCATCACGTTCCCGAAACTTGGCCAGCTTCTCAGGCTTGTCCGGTGAGATACCGAGCACCGTGATGCCCGCAGCCTTGAGTGAATCGAGCGAATCACGGAAGTCACATGCCTGGGTCGTGCAACCGGGCGTCATCGCCGCGGGGTAGGCGTAGAGGACAACGCGTTGTCCCTTGAAGTCAGACAACTTGACCTTGTTGTCGTGATCGTCAAGCAGGTTGAAGTTCGGGGCCTTGTCGCCGGGGGAAAGTCTGGTCACGGTGCACTCCTATGCGTCAACGGTTGTCGAAGAAGCACAGTTTGGCATGGCGCTCGAAACCGTCGGGCAGGCCGTCAGGTGCCTACGAGTGTGCAGCGGCGAAGGTAGACGAAACGCCGTATGTTCCGGAGACGCCGTTCGATGCGCTGACCCGGGCGTAGTACTGAGTGCCGGGAGTCGCATAGACCGAGGTCGACGTAGATGCTGTTGAACCCGCGTTGAACCAGCCGCTGTTGGGGTTGTTGTCGTAGTTGGCCTTGGTTGTCAGTTCAATTGTGTAGCTCGTGATCGTCTTGTAGCCGTCACTCACTGGAGGGGTCCACGAGACGAGGAGTTCGCCGACTGCAGAGCCGGTAGATGCTGCCACGGAGGTTGGGGCACCGGGTGTCGTGTAAGGCACATCAGTGACAAAGCCAGTGGCAGAGTTCGACGCGAGGCCGTGAGGGTTCCAGACCGTGATCCTGAATGAGTACTGCAGGCCAGGTGTCAGCCCGGAGACGTTCTGAGATGTTGAGGTGCTTCGCGTGTTGTCGATGTAAGTCGTCCAACTGCTCGGTGATGCGCCG
>JAKPAQ010000365.1 GCA_029779385.1 Actinomycetes bacterium
GGTCCGAGTTGCCGGCCGGCCCTTCGGGGTTGACGTAAATCAGGCCCATCTGGACGGCCGCGAGGGGATTGTCAAGGTCGCGTTCGCCGGTGTAGCGGGCGTCGTCGCCTAGCCATTCGGTTTCGGCGCCCCAGTACACGTCGTCTTCTGGTTCCCAAACGTCCGCGCGACCACCGGCGAAGCCGAACGTCTCAAAGCCCATTTCTTCGAGGGCCACGTTTCCGGCCAAGATCATCAGGTCGCCCCAGCTGAGCTGCTGGCCGTACTTCTTCTTCACCGGCCACAGCAGGCGGCGAGCCTTGTCGAGCAAGACGTTGTCGGGCCAAGAGTTCAGTGGCGCGAACCGCTGCTGGCCGGTGCCGGCGCCGCCGCGGCCGTCCTGCACGCGGTAGGTGCCTGCGCTGTGCCAAGCCATCCGGATCATGAACGGGCCATAGTTGCCGAAGTCGGCCGGCCACCAGTCCTTCGAATCGGTCAAGGTGGCGGCGATTTCGGCCTTCACCTCGGCCAAGTCGAGCTTGTTGAACTCGGTCGGGTAGTCGAAGTCGCCGCCCAGCGGGTTCGCGACGTCCGGGTTCTTGGCCAGCAGCTTGAGGTTGAGGCGTTCTGGCCACCACGAGCGGTTCGCATCACCGGCGACCGGGTTCGGCAATCTGTCACCACCCATCGGGCATTTGGCGGCATCGGGTTCGTTGACGTCGCTTAGTACGGCGTCTGGCTTGTCAGACATGTCGACCTTTCAGGTGGTGGGTGATTTCGTGGAGACCTTGGGGCTGGTCTCGGTGGCTTTCGAGGCTGCGGTTGCAGCGCAGTTTGGGCAGTAGCCCCAGTAGACGACCTCGGCCTCGTCGATGACGAAACCGTGACTGTGGCTTGGGCTCAGGCAGGGCGCCTCGCCGACGGCGCAGTCAATGTCGGCGATCTGGCCGCAACCGCGACAGATCACGTGATGATGGTTGTCGCCGGTACGAGTTTCGTAGCGCGCCGGCGATCCGGCCGGTTCGATACAGCGAACGACCCCGGCGTCGGTGAGCGCGTGCAGTGCGTCGTAGACCGCCTGGTGGGACAGTTTGGGGATCGTCTGGCGAGCGCCGTCGATGATTTCGTTGGTGTCGGCGTGCGGATGCGTGTTGACGGCAGTTAGGACAGCGGTGCGCTGTTTGGTCACTCGAAGGCCCGCGTCGCGGATGGCCGCGGCGACGTCGAGGTTGGTGAGCATAACTCCACCTTAGCCCTTTTCTTGAATGAATCAAGAAAGGCAAGCCTATGGTTGGTGAAAATTGGGTGGTGTTCTTTGGCCTTTGCTGGTGCCGATCTGCTGAGCCGGTGCGATGCTGGTGGATCAACACTGGAAGGGACCCAGATGGCCAACCCCGCAGACCTCGATCTGACTGAACTCGACCGCGAGGCTCGCGAACTCGATGCCCAAGACCCGCTGGCCGAGTTCGCCTCCGAGTTCGTTCGGCCGGCGAGCGTCCTGGCGTACCTAGACGGGAACTCGCTCGGGCGCCCACTCAAATCAACCGGCGAACAGTACCGCCAGTTCGTCGAAGTCGAGTGGGGCGAGCGGCTCATCCGGTCGTGGGACGAGCGCTGGTTCGAACGTCCGCTGGAAGTGGGGGACCGTATCGGCCACTTGGTGTTGGGTGCAGCTGCGGGACAAACCGCGGTCGCGGACTCCACCACCGTGTTGCTCTACAAGATGGTGCGCGCCGGTGTTGCCCTCGGCGGTGACCGCAGCGAAATCGTGGTCGACACCGAGAACTTTCCCACCGACCGGTACATCGTTGAAGCAGTTGCCGCCGAACGCTGCTTGACCGTCCGCTGGCTTGAACCAGACCCGGCCACCGGCGTCACAGCCGACGAAGTTCAGGGCGCCATCTCGGAGAAAACGGCGCTCGTAGTCCTTAGTCACGTGTCCTACAAGTCGGCCTACATTGCCGACCTGCAGGCCATCACCGCCGCCGTCCACGAAGTCGGCGCACTGATCCTGTGGGACCTGTGCCACTCGGTGGGAGTCGTCGAAGTCGACCTCGACGCCGCCGACGTCGACCTGGCGGTGGGTTGCACCTACAAGTACCTCAACGGCGGGCCGGGATCGCCGGCATTCGGCTACGTCGCTAAGCGACTCCAAGATGACTTCAGTCAACCGATCAGCGGCTGGATGGGCCACCAGGACCCGTTCGCGATGGGGCCCGGTTATCGCCCCTCAACCGGAATCCGCCGCGTGTTGAGCGGGACGCCAAACATCTTGGGGATGCTGCCATTGGTGGGCATGCTCGACCTGATCGAAAGCGCCGGACTCGACCGAATCCGAGCCAAGTCGATCCAGTTGACCGACTTCGTGATTCGGGCCGCGGACACCTATCTGCCGCAGGTGACGGTGGCATCACCGCGGGCGGCGAGCGAGCGCGGCGGGCACGTCCTGCTGATGCACCCCGACATGCGCCGGATCGTCGCCGACCTCTGGGAAATCGGCATCATCCCTGACTTCCGCAACCCGAATGGACTCCGGGCGGGGCTTTCGCCGCTGTCGACTACGTTCGCCGAGGTTGCGCTCGCGGTTCGCCACCTGCAGGCCCGATTGGTCGACTGAGTAACGCCAAAGCAAGCGAATCGACCTAAGCGGGTGTTGAATCGAAAGGGCCAATCCAAGGAGTCCTGATGTCGACGATTGCGATCCCCAAAGTGGTCAAAAACAACGAATTTCGGGTAGCGATCACGCCGATTGGGGTGCGCGAACTCGTGGCCCGATCTCATGAGGTGGTGGTCGAGTCTGGCGCCGGCGTGGGGTCACAGATCAGCGACGAGCAGTACCTCGCGGCGGGTGCGCGGATCGCGCCGGACGCCGACTCGACTTGGGGTGCGGCCGACGTCGTGCTCAAAGTAAAGGAGCCGATCGAGTCCGAATACGGTTTCCTGCGACCGGGGCTGACCCTGTTCACCTACCTGCATCTGGCCGCCGAGAAGAGACTTGCCAAAGAGTTGCTCGCCAAGCAGGTGACCGCGATCGCTTATGAGACGGTGCAGCCGTCGCCCGGGTTCCTGCCGCTGCTTTATCCGATGTCCGAAATCGCCGGCTGTCTGGCGCCCCAAGTCGGTGCGCATGCCCTGCTCAAGGCCGAGGGCGGGCGAGGGGTGCTGCTCGGCGGGGTCGGCGGTGTCGCGAACGCGCGAGTAGTCATCATCGGTGCCGGAGTTTCCGGGCAGAACGCGGCCAATATTGCGCTCGGGATGGGCGCAGACGTGACGCTGCTGGACACGGATCTGACCAAACTGCGAATGTCGTTCTGGCGTTACAACAACCGCGTCCACGGGCTCGCGTCTTCGCAGCTGGTGATCGAGGAGCAGGTGCGCGACGCCGACCTAGTGATCGGTTCGGTACTGATTCCGGGAGCGGCCGCACCCAAACTCGTCACGAACGAACTGGTCTCGCAGATGAAGCCCGGATCGGTGCTGGTTGATATTGCCGTCGATCAGGGTGGCTGCTTCGAGGACACGCGGCCGACCACCCACGACGACCCGACGTTCCGGGTGCACAACTCGACGTTCTACTGCGTGGCGAACATGCCCGGCGCGGTCCCGAACACCTCCACCTATGCGCTGACGAACGCGACCCTGCCGTATGTACTGCGCCTGGCCGACCACGGCTGGAAGGGTGCCTGCCGAGCCGACCCGGCCATGGCCCTTGGCCTCAACACCCACGGCGGCCAACTCGCCAATCTCGCAGTCGGAGCCGCCACGTCGATTCCGGCGGTTTCCGCAACCGAGTTGCTGGGTGTGGATTCGCACTGAGAGCTATTTTTGTCCGGGAGCCAAACTTCCGGCTGGCGCCGCACAACCATAAAACTAAAAGAAAAACCTATTGACCTCGAACAGATGTTCGACTAGGTTTAGGTTATGAATTCCGATCCGCGGCTCGCCGAATCGTGGCTGAGTGGCGCCCCCGAGTCGCTTGACGCGGTGCGGGCCGCGGATCTGGATTTACTTAGCGCCGAAGAGTTGGTTCGGTTTGCTGCTCACGGTCAGGCGATCGTTCGAGCAGCTCAAGCGATGTGTCTAGCGTTAACTTCTGCGGGTGCGCGTAAAGATGCGCATAAGGCGGCTGGGGCGGGGTCGATGGCGTCGCTGGTGGCGGCGGAGGCTGGGTTGTCTCGTCGGGGTGCGGCGCGGCATCTTCGGTTGGCTCGCCAGTTGGATGAGTCGCCGTTGCTGGCTGAACAGTTGTCTAAACCTGGGATGAGTACTGAAAAGGCTGCCGTGGTCGCCAAGGCCCTCGACGACCTGCCGATCGACCTTTCGGCGGCTGAACGGTCCGCCGTCGAAACTGACTTGGCTGAAGCAGCTCCGGGGATGTTGTTGGAGCAACTCCAGCACAAGGCCAGGCGTGCGGTTGAGGTCGTGGACCGCGAACGCGCCGACCGGATCGAAAACCAAGAGTTGGTTCGCCAAGAAGAAGCCGCAGTCCAGTCGGCCGAGTTCTGGATGACCCGACCTGACGAACAAGGCATGGTCAAAGGCGGGTTCGTAGTTGACGCGTTGACCGCCGACATTCTCCGGTCCGCGTTAGAAGCAAAAACCAGTCCACGTCGACGAAGTGAGAATCTCGATACCGACACTGGTGAACTGACTTTCGAAGACGCGACCTTAGATACACCGCCGTCCTATAAGGAGCGGGCCGGGAATGCGTTCGCTGACCTACTGCGTCACCTGCCGACCGGCGAGTTCGGCAACCACGGCGGCGTCGCCGCCACCCTCCTGATCACGATCAGTGAAGACTCGCTGCGGGGCCGCTGCGACACTGCCGGCGTAACCGAACACGGCACACGAGTCTCGGCCAAGCAGTTACGCCAACTCGCTTGCGGTGCGGGCGTCCTGCCAGCCGTCCTCGGCACCGAATCGCAAGTCCTCGACCTTGGGCGCACCCAACGACTCCACTCGCCGGCCCAACGCCGGGCCCTCGCCCACCGCGACCTCGGTTGCGCTTTCCCAGATTGCGACCGGCCACCCGGTTGGACCGAAACCCACCACATCAAATCCTGGCTCCACGACGGAACAACTGATTTGGACAACGGGGTCCTACTCTGCGGGCACCACCACCGGCAGGTTCACCATTCGGGTTGGCGAATCGAACTCAACTCCAGAGACAAGAGACCAGACTTCTACCCACCCGGCGCCAGCCAACCAAGACGCAACACCAGATACTGGCCACTCGCCGCCTAAAAACCAAAAGAAATGACGCGACATAGAGGAACTATGTCGCGCCACATCAAAAAGTGCCGGTGACAGGACTTGAACCTGCACATCCCGAAAGACACCAGGACCTAAACCTGGCGCGTCTACCAATTCCGCCACACCGGCAATGCAGGGATCAGTCTAGACCCAAGTCCCTGCGCAGCTTCGCCACGTGTCCAGTTGCCTTCACGTTGTATTGAGCCAGCTCGATTTTTCCGGTCGGATCGATCACGAAAGTCGACCGGATGACACCCTGGACAACCTTGCCGTAAAGCTTCTTCTCGCCGAAGGCGCCGTACTCGGTCAACACTTCCTTCGCCGGATCCGAAAGCAGCGTGATCGTCAAACCGTCCCGCTCACGGAACTTCGCCAACTTCTCTGGCTTATCGGGACTAATGCCCAACACCTCAAAGCCCTCGGCCTTCAACCGGTCTATCGAATCGGAGAAGTCACAAGCCTGCTTCGTGCAGCCTGGCGTCATCGCCGCCGGATAGAAGTAGACGATCACTCGACGGCCACGCAAATCCGAAAGCGTGACCTCCCTGCCATCGTCAGTTGGTAGCGTGAACTCTGGCGCAACGTCGCCGGTCTGCAATCGAGTCGTCATGGGCACTATCCTGACAAGACACGCGAAACGCAATGAAGGGACTCCCGTGGCATCTGCGAAGTCGAACCCCTATGGGGAAACACCAGACGAACTCGCCGAGAGTATCGAGCAGACCCGTCAGCGACTCAGCGGAACCATCGACGAACTCGTCGATATGGTCAAACCCGCCAACATCGTCAAACGGCGAGTAGACCGGATAAAAGCCCATTTCGTTGACCCCCAGACCGGGCCGCGCTACGAAAACATCGTCCCGGCAGCAACCAAGACCGCCGGAGTCATCGTCGGCATAATCGTCCTACGCAGGCTGCTGCGGTAGCTGGCATTCGCAACCCAGCAGGCACACGGTGAGCACCTCAGATCGGCTCCCATTCCGGTGGCCGCAACTGCCGCGCTCGAAGGTGACCTTCAAAGATCGACTACACCGAGTAAGGCGCAGTTGGCGGCTGCTAGTGCGACTCGCGGTCGCTACTGGTAGCGCATACGCGATCGCCCGCTACGGCTTCGGTCACCCCCAACCCTTCTTCGCCCCGATCGCCGCAGTCATCGCACTGACCGCCGGCGCCGGCCGACGCCAACGCATCGTCTTCGAAATGGTCCTCGGCGTCGCCTTCGGCGTGCTCGTCGGTGAACTGCTAATCCAAGTGATCGGCCGCGGCGTCTGGCAAATCGCCCTAGTGGCCGCACTGACCGCAGTGGTTGCGATGCTGTTCAACCTCAGCGGAATCGCCCTAACCCAAGCAGTCAACTCAGGACTGCTGCTCGCGGCCGTCCTGCCCTACCCGGGGGCAGGCAACCCGGCAGTCACCCGATTCATCGACGCGCTCGTCGGCGGGCTCTGCGGACTAGCGATGGTGCTTCTGCTGCCGCGAAACACCGTGCGAGACATCGACGAAAGTCAACAAACCCTGCTCGGTCGACTCGCGTCGATCCTGGCCAAAATCGCCGAATCGTTGCGGACAAACGACTCCGACTTAGCCGGCCTAGCGCTGACCCAAGCACGTGAAGCGCAGCCGCTCATCGACTCGCTTCGGGCGACCTCCGCCAGCGTCACCGAAGTCGCCCAGTTGGCGCCGCTGCGCTGGAACCAACGCGCCGACGTCCAACGCTATGCCGACAGCGTAAACGACCTCGACAACGCGATCAGGGACACGCGTGTCCTAGCCAGGCGCGCTGCGGCGATGCTGCGCCACGGCGAACAGGCGCCATCCGGACTCGCCAGTTCGGTGGACGCCCTCGTCGAAGCGATCGAGATTTATGCGAACGATTTCGCCACCTCGACCGAACTGGCTCGCGCCAACGAGCGACTAGTCGAAGCGTCCGCCGAAGCCATCTTGGCGCTGAGTGATGGGCTGACGATCAACACCGCCTCCATCGCGGCCCAGATTCGCAGCCTCGCCGCCGACCTGCTGATGGCTGGGGGAGTGCCACGCGCCGACCTCGACGACCTGCTTGACGTCGACTGAAACGCACGAACCGGTATCAGGACCGCCAGCGCCTGCTCCTAGCCAGAAGTTGCTAGGGAGGGCAAATGGCAGAGCGGCCAGAAAATGAATCACGAGTCGACCCAGATCTGGATCGACTCGTGATTATCGAGCAAGCAAAGCGCCGTCGCCGTTCAGCCCGGCGCCTTCGGCTAATTCAAACTCGGATCTCGGGCATCAGCCAAAAGCAGTGACCCAAAGTGAGAATCAGTTGCTGAGCGCTTCGGCGAACGCCAAGATCCGTTTTGCGTCACGGATATGGAGTTCCTCAACCATCTTGCCGTTGAACGTCACCACACCCGAACCGGCGGCCTGAGCCTCCTC
>JAKPAQ010000366.1 GCA_029779385.1 Actinomycetes bacterium
GTCTTGCACCCCGGCAACGACCGGAACCTCGGTGACTTTGAATCCGGCGGCGCGAAGACCCGCCGCCTTCGATGCATCTTGAGAACTGGCCAACATTGCCGCGCCCGCGGCCTCGGACTCTTCGTTCGTCTGACCATTTGGATAGACGAAGTCGTGCGGCAAAACCTCAATGTCCGGGTCAAGCCAACCCTGAATCGCGCCGACCAACGACATCTTCGATTCACTTCGCGTGACCGAAACGGTCGTGAAGTCCAACCTGCCCTCGGTCGGATAAGTGCGCACGTCGTCACCGAAGGTGAGCATCGGCTCATCACCGAGCGTGCCCAACGTGTTGAACACCGGCCCGGGGCGCATCGTCACGTACGGAACCGACATGAACGCCACCGCACAAACCAACACGACCAGCAACAAAAACGAGATACTCAAGGTCAGGGTGCGACGGCTCACCTGCATCGGATTGGGCACAACGACACCCTATGACCCTCACCAAAGCCGTTCTCAGCGCTGTCGGTTTCCCCGGTTAACCGGGGAAACCGTCACAGATCGTGGGAAGTTTTCCATCATTGGTGCCAGATTCCCCTGTTAACCGGGGAAACCGACACGAGGGCTTAGGGGTGAACGCATAGGCTGGGGGCATGGCCGACGACCCAGCGCAGAACCCGCAGAATCCGTTTGAAGGCACGCCGTTTGAGGCGATGTTCGGACAGTTTGCGACGGGCGGCTTCGATTTGAATCAGATGATGTCGCAAGTTCAGCGGATGTTTCAGCCGCATGAGGGCGCGGTCAACTACGAGCTTGCCAAGGACGTGGCGCGGCATACGGTTGCGTCGGCCGGCTCTGATCCGAGCCCGCATTCGGGGCAGGTTGGCGCCGTCGCGGACGCCGCTCAGTTGGCCGAAATGTGGCTCGACAAGGTCACCGAGTTGCCAGCCGGTGCGAACAAGGCGGTCGCTTGGAGTCGAGCCGATTGGATCGAGCAGACGATCGGAAGCTGGCAGGTGATGATCGAGCCAGTCGCCGAACGGGTGGTGGCCTCGATGGGTGAGGCGATGCCAGCGGAGATGGCCGCAATGGTCGGTCCGCTCGGGGCGATTCTTGGCCAAGCCGGCGGGGCAATGTTTGGCCAGCAGGCCGGATCGGCAATCGGCACCCTCGCAACCGAGATGTTGTCTTCGACAGAGGTTGGGCTGCCGTTAGGTCCAGCGAACACCGCCGCAATTTTGATCCACAACGTTGCGAGTTTTGCAGCCGACTTGGAAGCCTCCGAGGCCGACGTGCTGCTCTACGTGATGTTGCGCGAGTGCGCCCACCACCGCCTTTACGCGCACGCGCCGTGGCTGCGAGATGCGGTTCTGAACGCGATCGGCGATTTTGCTCGCGGCATCAAACTCGACCTGGGTTCAATCGAAGAACAAATGCGTTCGGTCGACCCGATGAACCCAGAGGCGATGAGCGAAGCACTGACCGGTGGCCTATTCGACCCACAAGTCACGCCCGAGCAAGAACGCGCCAAGGAACGCCTAGAACTTCTCCTCGCGTTGGTAGAAGGTTGGGTTGACGAAGTCGTCACCGTCGCTACCGCCGAAGTCATGCCCGCAGCGATCGCGCTCAACGAGGCAATCCGGCGCCGCCGAGCCAGCGGTGGGCCGGCCGAAGAAACGTTTGCGACGCTCGTTGGCCTAGAACTTCGACCACGCCGACTGCGCGATGCGGCAAACCTTTGGAGTGCGCTGCGGTCACAACGTGGCGCGACCGCCAGAGATTCAGTGTGGAGCCATCCAGACCTGTTGCCGTCGGCCGCTGACCTTGACGACCCGTTGGGGTTCGTTGAACGCCAAGTTGGCGAACTGTCCGACGCCGACTTCGATGCGGCCTTGTCCGAACTGCTCGACGGACCAGACCAAAGCGACAAGACCGAGTGAAGGAACTCACCGAAGACATCCGCCGAGTCCTAACCGAGTGGGACGCCCCCGACTGCGACCAGGCGGAGCTGCAGTCCCGGTTCTATGCCCACGCAGCCGAAAACGCTGAACCGGGCGCTAGGTCTTGTGCGCCCGATCACGTGACTGCCAGCGCCCTAGTGGTCTCGGCGAACCACGACCAAGTCGTCCTCGTCCTACATCCGAAGTTCGGCCGGTGGCTGCAAACCGGCGGCCATTGCGAGCCAGAAGATAAGTCTCTGGCCGCAGCCGCGCTGCGGGAGGCGACCGAAGAAACCCAGATCGCTGATCTTCAGATCGTTCCAACGCCAGCGCTGCTTTCGCGCCACCGGGTCAACTGCCACGAGAACGGTCACCACCTCGACGTCCAATACGTCGCCGTAGCGCCGGCCGGTGCCGAACCGCAATGCTCGGCCGAATCCGACGAAGTGCGCTGGTTCGCCCTAGACGAGTTACCTGAATCGACCGACGAATCGGTCAGGAGTCTTGTTCGTGCTGCCATTGAACGCCTGCAAGAAACGCCATCGCCTGCTCCAATTTAGGGTTCCGGCTAATCAGCTTCTTAAACGCGGGCCCGTGACCAGAAACCAATAGGTGGGCGAGTTCGTGGACGATGACCGCATCGATTACATATTCGGGCATCTCTTGGAGCCGATGCGACAGTCTGATCTCGCCGGTCGATGGGGTGCATGATCCCCAACGACGATTCTGATTGGTGACCCAGCGGATCGAGGTGGCGCGCGGCGCTTCTGGCAGGTAGCGATCCCCCAGTTCGATCGCACGCTGCTGCAGTTGCGCATCAGCCAGTTTGCCTACCGAACGTTTGCTGGCTTTCGCGTCGAGTTTTGCCACCAAATCAGCAACCGCCTGCTCCTCTTCGGCCGCAGACATGTCCGCCGGAATCATCACAATCGTGCGACCGCCGTCTCGGCGAGCCGAAACCGTTCGCTTTCGGCGGTGGCTGCGCCGCACCTCGATTTCATCCATGGGTTCACCGTAGGCCCGAGGTCCGACAGTGCCGGAAAGAAGTCGCTGCAAAAACTTTTTTAGAGTTTCTCCCGACAACTTTTCTCCACAAGTTGTAATCACGTTTTCGCAGACCAACGGGCTCTGGCGTGATGACTCCACAAAAGCGTCCACAACCTTGCTCGGCGGTTCCCACACCTTGTCCCCAAGGTTGTCCACAGGCTGGGGAAACAACTCGCGGACAAGGCATTGACCAGGTTCGTCCGAGGCCCTACGGTGAGCGATGTCGAAGCCCCTGGCTCCGGCGTGCTGGGGAAGGCGCGCCGACCGGGGGCTTCGGCGTATTTACAGACGACTGGGCCTACGCTCAAAGTGATTTGTGCCACATTCGGTCGCACGACACCTGCACGGAGACACCAATGGCTGAGACCTGGACTGGCGAGTTTTACTGCGTGAAGTGCAAGGAAAAGCGAGAGACGTCCGGTGAAGTCCACGTGAGCGAAAAGGGCACCCGCATGGCCAAGGGCATCTGCCCCGAATGCGGCACCAAGCTCAACCGAATCTTGGGCAAGGCCTGAAGCTCCGCGCCGGTGGGCTGTGGATCAACGGCCCACCGGCGCTTCACCTCGGCCACCATTGGCCTATGGCGGCTCCCACCTCACGTCCTGGCGAAAATCTCGGCCTGTTCGGACCGATGCTCGCGCCCGGCGCGATGCTGTTGCGCCGAGATGCCCAGCATCTGCAGATCGGCACCGCCCCTGGCGTGGTCGTGGCCGAAACTCCCGGCTTGGCACGGGTCCTGCGCCTGCTGGATGGCTCGCAAACCGAAGCGCGACTAGCCGAAAAGGTCGCCCGCGACATCCCCGAGTTCACCGAAAACTTGTCAGCTTTGCTCAATCGACTCCTCGCCCACGGCGCCGTTGTCCAACCGCCGCCAAAGCCGCGCCGGTTCGGCGTCGCCGTTCGCAGCGACCAGTCAACCGAGCGACTCGCCCAACATCTGCGCACCGCATTCGGCCCGCCAGGCCTTGCGCCCGAAGTCGAGGTCCTACTCAGTGCAGGTGAGATTTCGCGGTCGAACGTTGAGTCCCTGTGGCTCGCCCAGATCACCCACCTGCCGGTCGTCATCGACGAACGCCGCGTGCGAATTGGCCCACTCGTCATCCCCCAAGTAACCCCGTGCCTAAATTGTCTAGACGAGTCGATCACGGCCACGAACCCGGCGTGGGCCGCACTGCTGCCCCAGTTCGAACGCTACCGCCGACTTCCGCTGTCGATCAGCCCACAATTGCTCTTTCGAATCAGCGCCGAAGTGGCCAACCAGATCGACTACCTCAGTCGTGGCGAGCGCGCCCCGACAGTTGGCGCCGTGCTTTCGGTTGGGCCCGCACATGACCGAGTCGAACTGCAGCCAGTCCCGTTCGCCAGCGGTTGCGAATGCCTGCTGTTGGCCGCATGAGCCCGCCGGTTGACCCCTGCGCACTATCCTGACGGGGTGGCCGACGACAAACCGGACGAGGCAACCGAAGCCCCGCTCAGCGGAAGTGCCCTGCGCCGGGGCGCTCGACTGGCAAGCATCCCGGCCGGCTTTGCCGCCAGAACCACTTGGGGCATCGGCAAACGAATGGTTGGCGTGCCCGCCGCCGCCGTGCTAACCGACGTCCAACGTCGCACCGCTGACCAAGTGTTTTCGGTCCTAGGCCAGCTCAAGGGCGGCGCAATGAAGTTCGGCCAAGCGCTAAGCGTGTTTGAGGCTGCGTTGCCCGAAGAAATCGCTGCGCCTTACCGCGAGGCCCTCACCAAACTCCAAGATTCTGCCCCGACCATGGGGCCGGCCACGGTGCGCCGAGTGATGGCAGCCGAGTTCGGGTCAGATTGGGAAGCACAGTTCCCCGACTTCGAAATCAAGGCCGCCGCGGCCGCGTCCATCGGCCAGGTTCACCACTCTTGGTACCTGCCCGAGCCGGGCAGCGAACCGGTCGAAGTCGCGGTGAAACTTCAGTATCCGGGCGCGGCCGCCGCACTTCAATCGGACCTTCGCCAAATAGCGCGACTGGCTCGACTGTTTGGCACGTTCGCTCCGGGCATCGACGTGAAGTCACTGGTTGCCGAAATGCAAGAACGAGTAGTCGAAGAACTGGACTACTCCCTCGAAGCCGAAGCTCAAGCCGCCTTCGCCGAAGGCTTCGCCGACGACCCAGTGATTGTCATTCCCAGGCCACTGGCGCACACCGAACACGCCCTCGTATCTGAATGGTTGCCCGGCGATCGCTCGCTGGCCGACGTGGCCAACGACGAATCCCAAGAAGAACGCAACCGCCTCGCCGAAGCGTTCGTCCGGTTCTTGTTCACCGGGCCTAGCCGGGTCGGTCTGCTGCACGCCGACCCGCATCCGGGGAACTTTCGGGTGCTGCCAGATGGTCGCCTAGGGGTGGTGGACTTTGGCGCGGTCGCGCGACTGCCCGACGGCCTGCCGTCAGTGATCGGACCGCTACTTCGCGCGGCCACCGAGGACGACTACGAAACCGTGTTGGTCGGGCTGCGCGGTGAAGGGTTCATCCGACCTGGCACCGACATCGATGTGAACGTGCTCGCCAGATACATCGGCCCGTTGGCCGAGCCGGTCAAGAGCGAAACGTTCGCTTTTAGCCGCGACTGGCTGCGCGGCCAGAGCCAGCGAATCACCAGCCCCGGTACCGAGGGCATGTCCACGGCGTTGAAACTAAACATCCCACCGTCGTATCTGATGATCTATCGGGTCTGGTCTGGCGGCGTGGCGATGCTTTCGCAGTTGGGCGCGACCGCTCACTTTCGCCAAATCGTCGCCGAATCCTTGCCCGGGTTCGCCGAACCCAAGCAGTAGCAGGCAGGCCAGGGCGCCTAGTTGCCAGCGACAATCTGCAGGACGTCGTCACCGTATTTTTCTAGCTTCGAGCGGCCGACCCCCGACACCTGAAGCAGCGCGGCAGAACTGCTCGGCGAGGTCGCCGCGATCGCCTTGAGCGTCGCATCAGTGAACACCGTGAATGCCGGTTTGCTTTCGGCCGTAGAGATCTCTTTTCGCCACGCCCGCAGCCGCTCGAAAAGGTCGTGGTCGTAATCGATGTCCTCGACTGCCAAGGCGAGCTTTCGCTTCGGCGCGCGCGAAACCGCCACGTCGGCCGGACGCAACCGGTCGAGGAACCTGCTCGGGGCTCGCCTAGCCTGTCCGCCGGCCTTGCGGGCCGCCGACCACGACACCATCAGATGGCGGCGGGCGCGAGTCAGGCCGACATAGAACAGTCGCCTCTCCTCCTCGACCGCTATCGGATCGTCGAGGGCGTACACAAAAGGCAGCGTGCCTTCTTGGGCGCCCGCAACGAATACCGCATCCCACTCAAGACCCTTTGCCGCGTGAAACGTCGACAGGGTCACCCCGTCCATAGTCGGCGCATGCGCCTGGTCTGCTCGCCGGTCCAGGTCGAGCACCAGCGCGGAAACGTTGGCGGCCGGTTGGTCTTGGGCGAGGTCGGCGGCCATCGTCACTAGCGCGTTCAGCGACTCCCACCGGTCCCTACTCGCGCCCCGTCCGGTGGGGGCGGTCTCGGTGAAGTCCATCGCCGCCAGCACCGCACGCACGTCTTCGACCAGGTGCCCGGCACCTTCGCCCGCGTGCGCCGACCCGCGCAACAGCGTCACCGCCTGGCGAACTTCGGGTCGTTGGAAAAATCCCTCGCCGCCACGCAGCGTGTATGGCACCTTGAGCCGCCCGAGCGCCTCCTC
>JAKPAQ010000371.1 GCA_029779385.1 Actinomycetes bacterium
TTTGGGTTCATCCGGACCTTCGCGGTACTGGGATTGCTGTGCCGGCGATGGCCGCGGTGGTTCGCCAAGTGCGTCGCATGGTTGCGCCGACGGTGACGCTCTACGTCAACGACCACAACACGCCAGCGCGCCGCACGTATGATCGTGTCGGCTTTGAACAGGTCGAAACGTTTGCCTCAATTTTGCTGTAACAACTCTTACCAACCGGAAGGCCGCCATGAGTCGTCGAACTGACCTAGCCCTAGTGATTGTCCCGTTTGCTGTCTCCGGGGTGATCCATCTGGTCAAACCTGAAGTTTTCGAGCCAATCGTGCCGAAGGCGCTGCCCAGAAAGCGTGACCTCGTCCTGGCTTCGGGAGTGGCAGAGTTGGCTTGTGCTGGGCTAGTTGCGGTACCACGCACTCGCCGGCTTGGTGGGTTCTTGTCCGCCGGTTTGCTGGCTGCGGTGTTCCCGGCGAACGTTCAGATGGCTGCAGACGTCGTTTCGAGCAAAAAGGCACCTGTCTGGTACAAAGCAGGTGTTTTGGCCCGTCTCCCAATGCAGTGGCCGCTAATTCGAGCGGCTCTACGAACGGGCGCTAAGGGCACCGTCACCGACTGACGGTAGCCTCGTGCGCATGCGCATGAGCCAACTTTTCCTCCGTACGCTGCGCGACGATCCGGCCGACGCAGAGGTTCCCAGCCACCGGTTGCTCGTCCGCGCCGGATACATCCGACGTGTCGCGCCGGGCATCTACTCGTGGTTGCCGTTGGGCCTTCGGGTGCTGGCCAAAGTAGAGGCGATAGTTCGCGAAGAGATGGCCGCGATTGGTGGCCAAGAAGTTCGGTTCCCGGCACTGCTGCCGCGCGAACCCTACGAAACCACCGAGCGCTGGACCGAGTACGGCGAGAACCTGTTTCGGTTGAAAGACCGCCGCGGCAACGACATGCTGCTCGGTCCCACACACGAGGAGATGTTCACGCTGCTGGTGAACGACATGTACTCCTCGTACAAGGATTTGCCAGTGGTTCTTTACCAGATTCAGACCAAATACCGCGACGAAGCACGTCCACGAGCGGGCATCTTGCGCGGCCGCGAATTCATTATGAAGGACTCGTATTCCTTCGACGTAACCGACGAAGGTCTAGAACAGGCGTACCAAGCCCACCGGGCCGCCTATATCCGAATCTTCGATCGGCTCGGGTTCGACTACGCGATCGTCCAAGCCGATTCGGGTGCGATGGGCGGCTCGGCTAGCGAAGAGTTCCTGGTCGTTTCCGAAAACGGCGAGGACACGTTCGTGCGCTCGCCAGGTGGTTACACCGCCAACGTCGAAGCGGTCACAACGATTGCGCCCGCGCCGATCGACTTCGCCGACTTGGCGGCCGCGCACGTCGAACAGACGCCAGACACACCCACAATCGACACGCTCGTGGCTCACGCGAACGAGGCCTTCCCGCGCGCCGATCGTCCGTGGACGGGGGCAGACACCCTCAAGAACGTGCTAGTGATGCTGCGCTACCCGGACGGTTCCACCGAGCCGCTG
>JAKPAQ010000390.1 GCA_029779385.1 Actinomycetes bacterium
GGTCGCCTTCAGTGGAATCATCATGTTCGTTGGCCTCGTCGTGCCGCACCTAGTGCGCATGCTGCTTGGGCCGTCTCATCGGACTTTGCTTTTGGCGAGCGTGATCGGTGGTGCCGCCCTGGTCGTCTGGGCCGACCTGTTGGCCCGCACGTTGGTGGAGGGCTCGGACCTGCCAATCGGTCTACTCACTTCGTTGATCGGTGGCCCTTTCTTCTTCTATCTAGTTCGGGCAACCCGATCTCGTTCGGGAGGTTGGGCATGACCGAGATCGCGTACCGAGTCACAGGCTTGGGTTGCCGGTTCGGCAGCCGGCAAATCGTTTCTGGCATCAATCTTGAAGTTCGCCGCGGCGAGGTCCTGGCCCTAGTTGGCCCAAACGGCGCCGGCAAGTCCACGATCCTCGGTGCGTTGACCGGCGACGTTCCGGCCTCAGCAGGTCAGGTTGAACTCAACGGCAAGAACCTCAGCCAATGGCACGCCAAAGATCTGGCAAAGGTCCGCGCGGTGCTTTTGCAATCGAACCAGGTGAGCTTCCCGTTCACCGTTCGTGAAGTAGTCGAGATGGGTCGCAATCCGTGGCTCGGACACGCTAGCGAAGCCGAGGACGACGAGGCCATCGCCGAAGCAATCGAGTTGACCGACATCGCCCACCTCGTCGACCGGCGGTTCACCGCTCTTTCTGGTGGCGAAAAGGCGCGGGTTTCCTTAGCTCGGGTGCTGGCTCAACGCACTGAAGTGGTGCTGCTGGACGAACCGACAGCGGCCTTGGATCTGCGCCACCAAGAAGAGGTCATGCAGGTGACCGGCAAGTTGGCCAAGGCCGGTCGAGCAGTTGCGGTGGTTTTGCACGATCTGACTTTGGCCGCCGCCCGAGCCGATCGGATCGCGATGATCGACGGCGGCGAATTGGTGGCGATTGGCGCCCCGCGTGAAGTGCTGACGGCCGAACGAGTCGCGAAGGTTTACGGGATTGAAGTCCACGTGATCGACGACAATCCGGGCGGCCATTTGATTGTGGTGCCGCACCGACTCTAGGTGTGACCAAGATGACGACACCTCGTCAGTTCGTATCTGACACTGTGTCATATACTTAGGGCAACCTGACCAAACGAGAGGTGCCAAAATGACCGTGACGACCGAAGTCGGCCTGTCCGTCCAAATGCGCGAAGGCTCCCAAGCCGAGCACAAGGACGCTGAAGGGTCTTCCTTCATGGCATCGCTGCTGGACTCGAAAGTCAACGAGACCGGGTACACCGAGTACCTCGCGATGCTCCGGCCGATCTACGCAGCACTCGAAGAGGTGGGTGCGCGCCTCGCCGATGATCCGGTCGCTGGCGAACTGATCGACCCCGTACTCAACCGCCTAGCTGCCATTGACGAGGACCTAGCTTTTTGGACTGCAGGCGGCGAGATCCCCCAGATTTCCAGCCCCGCAGTCGACGCCTACGTCGCGCGGATCAAGGCGAGTGAAGCCGACCCGGCGCTGTTCGTCGCACACCACTACACCCGTTACTTGGGCGATCTGTCCGGCGGCCAAGCCATCGGCCGGATCTTGGCGCGGGCTTTTGAACTCGAAGCAGGCAAGGGAATTGCGTTCTACCAGTTTGACGCGATCGAGAAGCCGAAGCTGTACAAGGATGGCTACCGCGCGAGCCTCGACGCGTTGCCGTTGACCGCTGAAGGCAAAGAGCGTGTAGTGGCCGAAGTGAAGGTCGTCTTTGGCCTAAACGGCGCGCTCTTCAACGAACTTTCCCAGCACCTGCCGCGTTACGCCCGCTGAGCGACAATAGCCGCCGCCTGACGCATAAGCGTGTGCTCGCCGTGTCGGCGAACCGGACCGGTGGAACAATAAGCCTGTGACTCATGTGGCGATCATTGGCGGCGGACCCGGCGGCTATGAAGCGGCCCTGATCGCCCGGCGGTTGGGGGCAGAAGTCACCATCGTCGATCGAGATGGTCTTGGCGGTTCCACCGTGCTGACCGACTGCGTACCCAGCAAAACGCTCATTGCCACCTCGGACCTGTTGACCGAGGTCGGGTCATCGGCGGAGTTGGGCGTCGAGTTGCCAACTTCAGTTAGTGCAGATTTGGCCGCGGTCAACCAGCGAGTGCTGGACTTGGCCGCGGCGCAGTCCTCGGACATCGGCGAACGGATGGCCGCAGCCGGTGTCACCGTACTTTCTGGAACAGGCAAGGTAGTGGCCGCCAACACCGTCGTCGCCACGACTGCGACCGGCGACGCGACGCTAGTGGCCGACGGGATCCTGATCGCCACTGGCGCCCATCCGCGCGTAGTTGATTCGGCCCAACCCGACGGTGAACGCATCCTGACGTGGGAGCAGATCTACAACCTGAGTGAGTTGCCGACCCACATGATCGTCGTGGGCTCGGGTGTCACCGGTGCTGAATTTGCCAGCGCCTACAACGGACTGGGCGCCAAAGTCACACTGGTTTCAAGTCGGTCGCGCGTGCTGCCGGGCGAGGACCCGGACGCAGCCAACCTGATTGAAGACGTATTCACCCGTCGTGGCATGACGGTGATGGACAACTCGCGGATGGAATCGGTCGTCCGCGACGGCGATGAGGTCATCGTGACGTTGACTGACGGCAGGACCGTTCGTGGCTCACACTGCCTGCTGGCGCTGGGTTCGATACCGAACACCGCTGGCTTGGGTTTAGCCGACGTAGGAGTGGGCACTGACGCAGGCGGCTTCATCGAGGTCGACAAAGTTTCGCGAACTGCCGTGCCCGGGATCTATGCCGCTGGCGACTGCACCGGCGTTTTCATGCTGGCCTCGGTGGCCGCACAGCAGGGGCGGATCGCGATGGCGCACCTGCTGGGCGATGCGGTCCACCCGCTGGATCTGACGAAAGTCTCCAGCAATATCTTCACCTCTCCCGAAATCGCCACCGTTGGGGTCAGTCAACGTCAGATCGACGAACAAGGACTGCTTGTCGACACTGCGATGCTGCCGCTGGCGACCAACCCGCGCGCAAAAATGCTCGGGGTTCATGACGGTTTCGTCAAACTGTTTTCCCGCCAGGGCGTTGGCACCCTGATCGGTGGCGTCGTGGTCGGGCCTAAGGCCAGCGAGTTGATTCACACGGTCGCTGTTGCGGTGTCTGCCTCGCTGACTGCCGATCATGTCGCGAACGCGTTTACTGTCTATCCTTCGCTGTCTGGTTCGGTCGGCGAAGTGGCGCGGCGACTGCATCGCCAACTCTGAAGTAGAAGTTGAACGAACCGCCTTTTGGCGGCAAATAACACCAGTGTTGTTTCGCAGGTCAGCCTACAAACGCTGGAATGCATCCAAAATGTGTGTTCTGATGCCTGTGCTCGCTTAAGTAACAGATGTGAATCGCCAAAGAATGGACTTCCCCCATGCATTCAAGGCTGAACCGCTGCAGTTTCAGTTTGGTTGCCGCCTCGCTGGTCGGTGCCCTCGTGCTCACGCCGGTCGCCGCCCAGGCCGCCGGCACCGACCTCATCGAGGTGCGTCCGGCCTCGACAAGCCCCGCACCAGTTAACGATGCGGCGATCCCCGAAGAAGTCGCCGTAGAGCAGACCGCGGTCAAGGTTGATCCGGCGACACCCGGCGCGGCCGCAATCAAGCGGACCGAAGTCGAACCGTTCCGGATGGCCGGTGTTACTTGGGACGCGTCAGCAAGCGCCAAAGACGTCACCGTGCGGGTTCAAGTGCGCACAAACGGCTCGTGGGGCGCTTGGGAGACGCTAGAGGCAGAAGAGAGCATAGAGGGCGGCCGTCCGGGCACTGTGCCGCTGTGGACCGCTCAAGCCGCTGACGGTATCGCTGTCGATGTTCAAGCTGCAGCCGGAACTCCAACGGGCGTCAAGGTCACCACGATCGATCCCGGTCAACCAGAGACGGTAACTTCGGCTCGGTCGGCTGCGTTCACCGCTGAGGATGAAGAAGAAACCGAAACGGTCGCCGCAGACGGCACCCCTACGGTCGTGCCGATGCCAACGATCATCACGCGCAAGCAGTGGGGCGCGGGACCGGGAACGAGTTGCGACTCGCCGACAACTCAGCCAAAGGCACTTGGCGTAGTGGTGCACCACACTGCCGGTTCGAACACCTACACAAAGGCCGAATCTGCGGGCCTAGTTCGCGGCTATCAGTCGTATCACGTCAAGGGGCACGGCTGGTGCGACATCGGCTACAACTTCCTAGTCGACCGGTTTGGCCAGGTCTTCGAAGGTCGCAAGGGTGGAATGCTCAATCAGGTTCGTGCTGCCCACTCCGGTGTTGACGCGGTAAACCAGTGGGCAACCGGTGTCTCGATGATGGGTCACTTCGAGAAGTCGGCGCCTAGCGAAGAAATGAAATCGGCGATGGTCAAGCTGCTCGGCTGGCGATTGGCGTACTTCAAGGCCAACCCCAAGGGCACCTATACGGTCGGTGGGAAAAAGTATCAAGTAATCAACGGTCACCGTGACGTCAAGTCCACCGCCTGCCCAGGTGCAATTGCCTACGCCTGGATAAATTCCGTTGGCGGGCTGAGGGACCGAGTAGCGGCCTACACCGCCAAAGCAACCTCGGCGGCCGGTGCGCCGGTAGCCGTTCCAGTGGTCTACACCGCACCGAGTTCATTCAAGGTTTCGGCTCGAGCAAAGACCTCACTGTCATTCCAATGGGCTTCCCAAGCCAAAGCACCTGGCTACCGTCTTTCGATTGTGAAACTCGGTTCGACAACCGGAACCCGCTACTTCTTCACCACCAAGAACTCGTTGAAGGTGACCAAGCTTAAGAAGGGGACCCGCTATCAGGTTCAGGTTGCAGTTGCCGATCCGAAAGCCCGTAAGCGGCTTGGTCCGCTTACGCCAGCGCCATACCTAATCGGGATTACCGTCGGGTACAAGCCAGCGACGGCACCAAGTCCGGCACCAACGACAGCCCCGGCAGCGGTCAACACGGTTACGGTGCCGGCCGGCGGCTCAGTTAGCTTCCGCGGCCACGGCTACGGACACGGAATCGGGATGAGTCAGTACGGCGCCGAAGGCGGCGCACGCGCTGGATACAAGTTCGATGCCATTTTGGCGAAGTACTATCCGGGCACGAAGTTGGAGACCAAAGCCGGAGTCATTCGGGTAAACCTGACCGCCGACACTTCAAACTCGGTGAACGTAAAGCACACGGCCGGGTTGAAGATTCGCAACCTCTCGAACAACGTGGTAACTGCGTTGCCAGCTAAGGTCGGCTCGCTTTCGGTCACCAACTGGTCAATCGATACCGCTAAGGCGAACAAGGCGCACAACTCTTTGTACTACCAGTCCGGCTCCAAGTGGTACACCTTCGCGACGTTCAACGCCAACGCCCAGTTCGAAGGGCCAACGACCATCAACTTGGTACTGCCAAATGGGTCGCTGCGGGCGTATCGCGGTGCGCTGCGGTCGGCGGTGCCGAAGGCGGGATCGACGACTCGAGACACGATCAATGTGTTGAGCCTTGAGGACTACCTGCGTGGCGTGGTGCCGCGTGAGATGCCGGCCACCTGGAGTATTGAGGCGCTGAAGGCACAGTCGGTTGCTGCTCGGACGTACGCTTCGCGTTACCTCGGTTCGACTAAGCACTTCGATATTTGCGATACGACTTCTTGCCAGGTCTATGGCGGCTTCGCCGCCGAAGCGACAAAGTCCAACCAAGCCGTCGACGGCACGAAGGGCAAGATTCTTACCCACGGCGGTAAGCCCGCGTTCACGCAGTTCTCGAGTTCCTCAGGCGGGTACACGAACAAAGGTTCGTTCGCCTATCTGTCGGCGGTCAGCGACCCCTGGGACAGCTGGAGTGGCAACAAGAACTACTCGTGGACGATCAAGGTCAGCGCAAAAACAATTGCGGCCAAGTATCCGTCTGTGGGCACTCTGCGGACGCTAACTGTCACGAAACGAAACGGGCTGGGTCAGTCTGGCGGGCGAGTGCTTTCTATGACGATCAAAGGCTCCAAGGGTTCCAAGACCATCACGGGAGTTGACGCCCGCTGGGCCTTTGGCTTGCGGTCGGATTGGTTCGGTTTCTGAATTCGGACAGGTTCGGTTTCCTTGTTCGCAAGTGAGATACTCAGACTATGTTTCGTCGCAGACTGCTGATTACGATCAGCACCGCCGCCTTGGCCAATGCGCTCGCGCTTGGGGTTTCGGCTTGGCTGCTCGACGGTTTCGCGCTGACGACCACTTGGTGGCTGATCGCGGTGGTGCTGTTCACCGTGCTGAGTGTCGTACTGCGGGTCGCCGCGGTACGGCTCGGCTCGAAGTGGCTCAGGGTCACCACGATCACCGGCGGGCTGCTGCTCACCGCAGTCGCGCTGGCTTTGACCGACTGGATAGTGCCGAGCTCTGGTTTTGAGATCACCGGTTGGGCGACTTGGCTTGTTGTCACCTTGATCGTGTGGGCGGCCGGGGTGGCCTTCGGCGAGGTCGATCATCATGCGCCCGCCGAGACCCCCGGCGTTTCACCGGCAGAACGCGACGCCGCCCGCGACCGTCTTCGCAAAGCGTCCTGAGGTTTTCTAGAACTCAAAAGGTCGGCCCCGAGCAACTGCTCGGGGCCGACCTTTTTGGGTTGTTCGTGAAGAGTTCAGGCGTCCTTGATGTCGCAGAGCACTGAACCTGCGCCGACCGTGACACCGAGTTCAGCGTCCAAGCCGGTGATTATGCCGGAGCGGTGCGCGTTGATCGGCTGCTCCATCTTCATTGCTTCGATCACGATAACCAGATCGCCTTCGGCAACCTCTTGGCCGTTCTCGACGGCCAACTTCACGACCGTGCCTTGCATCGGCGAGGTGAGCGAATCGCCCGAGGCGACCGCGCCAGCGGACTTGCCGCCCTTGCGCTTGGCCTTCTTCTGGCCCGCACCAGCGGCCGCTGCGGCGCCTAGGCCACCTGGCAGGACCACTTCGACGCGCTTGCCGCCAACCTCGACGGTGACGCGCTCACGCTCGGCAGGTTCGTCCAGTTCACTCGCGACCGCGTTGTACGGCTCGAGTTGGTTGTCGTAGTCGGTTTCGATCCACGTCGTGTAGACGTCGAACGAGCCGTTTGAAGCGTTGTAGGCCGGATCGTCGAGCACTGAACGGTGGAACGGAATGACGGTCGGCATGCCGTCGACCTCGAACTCGTCGAGGGCACGCCGCGACCGTTCGATGGCCTGCTCGCGAGTGGCGCCAGTGACGATCAGCTTGGCGACCAGGGAGTCGAACGAACCGGGGATCGTTTCGCCTTGCTCATAGCCGGAGTCGACACGAACGCCCGGACCCGACGGCGGGTTCCAGCGGGTGAGGGTGCCTGGGGCGGGCAGGAAGCCACGGCCACCGTCCTCGGCGTTGATCCGGAACTCGATCGAGTGGCCACGCAGGGCGGGGTCGTCGTAGCCGAGTTCTTCGCCAGCGGCGATGCGGAACATTTCGCGAACTAGGTCAACCCCGGCGACCTCTTCAGAGACCGGGTGTTCGACCTGCAGGCGAGTGTTGACTTCCAAGAAGCTGATCGTGCCGTCTTCACCGACGAGGAACTCGCACGTTCCCGCACCGACGTAGCCGGCCTCCTTCAAGATCGCCTTGCTCGAGCTGTAGAGACGCTCGATCTGGTCGTCGCTGAGGAACGGGGCAGGTGCTTCTTCGACAAGCTTTTGGTGGCGACGCTGCAGCGAGCAGTCGCGGGTCGAGATGACGACTACGTTGCCGTGCGAGTCAGCCAAGCACTGCGTCTCGACGTGGCGGGGCTTGTTGAGGAACTTCTCTACCAAGCACTCGCCGCGACCGAAAGCAGTGACGGCCTCGCGGACGGCCGATTCGTAAAGTTCGGGGATCTCTTCGATCGTCGAGGCGACCTTGAGGCCACGTCCACCGCCGCCGAAGACGGCTTTGATGGCGACTGGCAGGCCGTGCTCTTGAGCGAACGCAACGATCTCGTCGGCGTCCTTGACCGCATCCTTCAAACCGGGCGCAAGGGGTGCGCCAGCGGCCAGCGCGATCTGCTTGGCCTTGGCCTTGTCGCCGAGGGCTTCGATCGCGGCCGGCGGCGGGCCGATCCAGATCAGGCCAGCGTCGATAACGGCTTGGGCGAAGTCGGCATTCTCAGACAAGAAGCCGTAGCCGGGGTGGATGCTGTCGGCGCCGCTGCGCTCAGCGATGGCGAGCAGTTTGCCAAAGTCGAGGTACGACTCAGCCGGCGTTGCGCCCTCCAGGGAGTAGGCCTCGTCGGCCAGACGTACGAACAGTGCATCGCGATCGGCGTCGGCGTAAACCGCGACACTGGCAATGCCGGCGTCCTTTGCCGCGCGGATGACGCGTACGGCGATCTCGCCACGGTTGGCGATCAGGACCTTCTGGAGGGGGTTGCTCACGGGTTCTCCTTTGCGAGAGATGTGCTTGTCGATTCTAATGGAGTCGAACCGGCGGTGTTCTCGCGCCCTCTGGCTTGGGAACAGCCAATCGCGTAGGTTAGCGAGTGCTAACCTGCGGTCATGGATTTTGAGTTGTCACCCGAGCACGAAGACTTCCGCCACGTGGTGCGTGCGTTCGCCGCTGAGAAGATCGCCCCACATGTCGCCCAATGGGACAAGGACCATCACTTTCCGGTCGACGTGGTGCAGCAAATGGGCGACCTAGGGCTGTTCGGGCTGACGTCATCGCCGGAGTACGGCGGCTCTGGCGGCGACTTCACGAGCCTGTGCGTCGCCATCGAAGAGCTTGGTCGAGTCGATCAAGCGATGGGCATCACCCTTGAAGCTGCGGTCGGTTTGGGCATCAACCCGATCCAGACCTTCGGCACTCAGGCGCAGAAGGAACGCTGGCTGCCCGACCTGGTTGCCGGTCAGCGCGTGGCAGGGTTCGGGCTGACTGAGCCGGGCGCCGGTTCGGACGCCGGCGCGACCGCGACCAAGGCGGTCCTCGACGGTGACGAGTGGGTAGTCGACGGCGCAAAGCAGTTCATCACCAACTCTGGCAGCGAAATCACCTCGGTTGTCACTGTCACCGCTCGCACCGGCACCCGCGAAGATGGTCGGCCCGAGATCTCGACGATCATGCTGCCGGCCGGCACGCCAGGGTTCATTGTTGGCCCCGGTTACGACAAACTCGGCTGGCACATCAGTGACACCCATCCGCTGACCTTCGAAGGCGTTCGCGTCCCAGCTGAGAACCTGCTCGGTGAGCGCGGCCGCGGCTATGCACAATTCCTGGCGACCCTCGACGACGGCCGGGTGGCGATCGCGGCGTTGGCGTTGGGCCTGATCGAAGCCTGTTTGTCCGCCTGCCTGGAATACGCGGGCGACCGCCAGACCTTCGGCGGCCCGATCGGTCGCAAGCAGGGGGTCGCCTTCCAGATCGCGGACCTGAAGGTGATGGCAGACGCCTCGCGCGCCTTGACCTACCAAGCCGCAGCCATGAAAGACGCCGGCATTGGCGGTGCAGCCTTCAAGCAGGCCGCTTCGGTGGCCAAGCTCTACACCTCGGAGTCGGCCGTCACCGCCACCCGGATCGCCACCCAGATTTTCGGCGGCTACGGCTTCATGGAGGAGTACCCGGTCGCACGCTTCTATCGCGATGCCAAAATCCTCGAAATCGGCGAAGGTACGAGCGAAGTGCAGCGCATGCTGATCGCTCGTTCCCTCGGCCTGCCGGTGGAATAGCCCGTGCGTTCCTACCGTCGCGAACAGTTCACAGCGCGATCTCGGGTTTGATTTGAGACACTCGCCAAATCCGGCGCCGGTACGCTGCGGCTGCTGAAAGCGCGACCCCGGCCACGATGTAAGCAATCAGAACAGCGATATCTAGCGGCAGATTCTCCAGCGAAGCGCCATACATCAGGTGGCGAATCCCATCGACCGCGTACGACATCGGCAGCACCTGGTGTAGCACCTGCAGTGACCCCGGCAAGGTCTGCCAAGGGAAGGTGCCCCCGGCGCTGGCCAACTGCAACACCAACAACACCAGCCCGAGTAGCTGCCCGACCGGTCCGAGCCAAGCATTCAGACAATGCACGATCGCCACGAAAGCCCCGCCGACCAGCAGCAGGAACAGCGCGACTTGGGTTGCCCGCAGGAAGTCGATCCCGACGACCGACATCACTACCGCCAGCATGATGGAAACTTGGGCTGCTGCCAGCAGAGCAGGGGTAAGCCAACCGCCGATCGCCGTTCGCAGCGGCGACTGACGAGCCGCGATCGCCCGGTTCGACAATGGTCTAACCAGTAGGAACATCACGTAGCCGCCAACCCAGGCCCCAATGGCAAGGAAGAACGGGGCGAGTCCGGCGCCGTAGGAATCGGCCTTGGCTTGAGCCACGTTAGTGGTGGTGATCGGAGAGGCCAAAGTCGACGCAGTCTGGTCTCGCCGGTTTGCGTCAAGATCGGGGATCGTTGCCACCCCGTCGGCAAGCCCGGTGGCCAACTTGTCGGCACCTTTGGCCGCGGTTGCCAGACCTGTTTCGAGGTCGCTCGCACCGGCAGCGAGTTTGCTGGCGCCGTCGCGAGCCGTCTGCTGTCCCGCGACTAGCTTGCCGCTGGCATCGTGGGCCGTGCCTAGTCCGTTGGCCAGTTTCGCGTTCCCGTCGGCGACCTGGTGGGCACCGGCGGCTAGCTGATCAATCTGGGTGTCCGTGTCTTGCACCTTCTGGTTTAGGTCCGTCAGCGGTTTGCGCAGTTGGTCGAGTCGAGCGAGAACGGCCTGCTGCTGCTCCGCGGTCAGTCCTGCTGCTGCTAGATCTTTCTCAATTTCGGCCCGAATCGTGTCCAAGTCTTTGTGTGTCGACTCGGCTGTCTGGGCGAGCAAGTCGGCAACCTTGGCCAGTTGCTCATTGCCGTCGGCCACCTTGTCCGAGCCGGCGGCGAGTTTCTTTGCTGCCTGCTCGGCGTCACCGATGCCAACGCCCAAGGCACGTTGACCGGAAAGGAGCTTGCCTTGACCGGCCGCCAAAGCCGAAGCGCCGGTAGCTAGTTGCTGGGAGCCGTCGTGGGCAGATTCCAGCCCGGTGCCTAATTCGGCTGCGCCCTGGGCGGCCTGCTTGAGTTGGTCATGCAAGCTCGAAAACCCTAGGAGGAAGGACGAAGCGGCCCGTTCGCTCACGTTCTGGGCGATCGACGAACTGACTTTGGTCAACACTTGTTCGGCGATTGTCGACGACAGGTAGTTGTTTGCCTCGTTCGTGGTCAACACCAGTTGTGCTTTTTCCGGTTTGAAGTCGGCAGTTGAGGCCAAGGCCTGCGAGAAAGTCTGCGGAATCGTGAGCGCGAACAGGTAGGTGCCATCTTCGACGCCTAGAGCCGCCTCGGCAGCAGACACTTCGCGCCAGTCGAACGAGCCGTCCTCGATCAGGTCGTGAGCCACGTCCTTACCCGCGTGGATCTGGCCACCTTGGCTGCTTTCTGCTGGCACATCTTCAACTACGATCGCCGCCGGCACACTGGTAAGTCGCGCGTACGGGTCGTGGTTCGCCCACAGGTACAGCGAGGCATACATCGTCGGAATCAACACGATTGCCAACACCGCCAGCGTTGGCATGCGCCCAGCGGTTAGGCGACGAAGCTCGCTATATGCCAGTCGAATTGAGGTCATCGGTCGCCTCCTAGGGTTGCGTGCGAATCGCCGAAGGCGCGAGCCGTGTTGCTGGCCAGTTGCAGGCAGACGGCCAGGCCGCGTTCGGCCACCTCGTGCGCGACAGCCAATGCTGCTTGCGCGTCCGTGCCGTATCGGTCCGGGCAGCACAGGACGACCGCTCGAACCCCGGGCCGGTGCGCGGCCACATCGGCCAGCAGGCGCAACCGAATCTCAGCTGGCACATCTTCGACTCGAGTGTGGCGCCAGTTGATGGCATTGCGTTGCGTGAGCCAAGTTCGCACGTCGCTCATTCGGGCTCGCTGTCCGGCCATCGCTAACTCCTCGCCCATGGTTGTGGCCAAGGAGACGACTTCGTCGGGCTCGGAGACATCTGGAACATCAACGACGGCCACTTCGTCTCGCAGGCGCTGTCCGTTGGGTACCCCGTCGACTAGAACGCGGCCCGCGCTGGGTACGAGTCGCCCGCCAAGTATCAGGCTAAAAGCGGTGTGGCCGGCGCCGGGTGGACCGTCGACAACCGTTACCTGACCAGTACGGATCGTGGCATAGGTGGGAGCAAGCAAAGCCGAGTGCGGCCCATCCACAGTTACGCCGATTGCTTCAATTCGCATTTTGACCTCAATGGGCAGTAGGAAAGTTGCCCAACGATCCAGTCTGTCGCAATCGGCGGCATTTACCCAGTTTTAGTGGTGTTCTTCTGCTCACGTACTCGGCGTTAGCGCCAAAGAGTCGGCCAAGCGATTCCAAGATCGGCCGCCAGTTCACGCACCGCCGGCACACTCACCCCAACAACGTTGTGGTGGTCGCCGTCGATCCGGGTGATAAATGCGCCACCAAGTCCGTCGATCGTGAATGCGCCCGCGACTTCGAGTGGTTCGCCGGTGGCGATGTAGGCGTCGATCTCGGCATCGCTAACTTGAGCGAAGTGGACTCGGGTGGACACATGCCGCGATACTTCCTCGCCGCCCAACCGCAGGGTGTGGCCGGTGTGCAGCACGCCGACGTTGCCTCGCATTTGGTACCAGCGTTCGCGTGCGGTAGCCGGGTCTTTGGGTTTTCCTAGGATTTGGCCGTCGAACTCCAGCACCGAATCGCAACCCAACACCAGGTCGCCCGGTCGGCTCGCCGCCACCGCGAGGCATTTGAGTTCAGCTAGCTTCAACACGAGTTCGGTTGGGGTTTTGCTGGCGACTGAACTCTCATCAACTCCTGAAACGATCACTTCGGGATCAAGGCCGGCGGCCTGTAATGTCGCCAGTCTCGCTGGTGAGGCTGATGCAAGGACGAACTTCATTCGGGGCTCCGCTCTTTGGGTAGTTCGCCGTACGAAACTGGTTCAGCATCGAACCGTTCATCGGCAAGGACATGGGCAATCAGTTCGGCCGAACCGCCAATGCAAAGCCACTCGGGGTCCACGTCCGCGGCGATGAACCACGACCGGTCCTGGGGCCAAGTAATCGAGGCCGGGGGAAGCGTTTGTGGCACGTCAAATTCCACCGGGACTGTCGGCCAGTGGCCAACCTGTGCCGCCGATCCAGAAAACAAGATGTATTCGCGGTATCCGGCCAAGCCCACCCTTGGCCCTGACATGACGGGGTCCTCTAGCGCGGGCCGAATCCGTGGGGCTGTTGGCTGGATAAGTAACCGACTCAGCCAACCGATATTGGCTGCTTGATAAATCCGCCCACCGTCGTACAACTCGCCCCAGCCGTCCCAGAGCCCGTAAAACACTTCGCCGGTAGTTGAAGTGACGCCGGCGACAAGTTCAACTACTTGGGCCATCAGTTCGTCGTCGGCTCGATACGGCGCGGTTTCCTCACCGTCAAACCAGACGGCTGCATAAGCGGCAAAGCCAGGTGGGCCCTGGGTGGCCAACACATTCCACTCAGCCTCGGCCGAAACAAACCAATCAGCGACC
>JAKPAQ010000431.1 GCA_029779385.1 Actinomycetes bacterium
CTTGGCGCAGGTGCTGCTGGAAGAAACCCAGGCAGACCGGCAGATCCCGCACGACGACTGGTCCCCGAAGCCGACACCGGGAGTAGTTGAACTGGTTAGCGACTCGGTCAAGTCCCAACTTCGCCATCCGGCTGAACTGCTTTGGACAAGTGAGTACCAACTAAACCGAGTCGTCTCCCATATTCCGGGCCTGAACGCTGAGAGCCCCTCCCACGGGCCGCTTTCGGTAACTCTGTCGCGGCATCGGCGTTTCACCAGCGTGAGCGCACCGTTGGCTGATTTCCGCCGCGTCCGCGACGAGCACGGCGGAACCGTTAACGACGTCATCTTGGCGGCGATCGCCGGTGGCCTGCGCGGGTGGATGCTTACCCGGGCCGAACCGGTGACCGCCAAAACCAGTTTCAGAGCCATGGTGCCGATGTCGGTGACTCGAGACCAGGGTGCCGGTGGTGGGCTGCCGACCTCGCTCGGCCCGCTCGTCCAAGGGCTGATGCTAACGCTGCCGGTGGGGGAGGCGAACGCAGTCGTGCGACTTCACCAGGTTTCGTATTCGCTGCGCGGCCACCGCGAAACCGGATCGGCGGTAGCGGCAAACAAGCTCGCGACGTTGCCTGGTTTTGCCACGTCCACGTTCCATGCCGTTGGCGCCAGAGTCGCGGAGGCCGAGGCGAACCGTGGTTATCACCTAACGATCACCAACGTGCCAGGACCGCAAGAACCGGTCTATATGGCCGGACAGCAGTTACTTGAGACCTATCCAGCGTTGCCGCTGTCAGGCGGCCGGGCAATCGCGATTGGAGTCACTTCCTACAACGGACAGGTGTATTTCGGGATAGTCGCCGATCGTGAGGCGGTTCCGGACGCCGACGTTTTGGCTCAGTGCATCGTCGAGTCCCTTGAGGAACTGATCGACACGGTGGGCGCGAAGCGGGCTCGAGCGCCGCGCGGGCGAAAGCGTCCCTGATGGTCAGCCAGCGGGTTTATGGCCCGGCTGACTTGTCGGCGCTGAGGTCGTTGTTGGCCGGTCACGCGGTGGAACTCGCGGTGGTGGTCCCGACGTCCGAGGACGAACAGGACGAATACGATGCGTTGGTTGAGGCGGCAGAGCTTGGGCCGGTTGTGGTCACGGCCGAAGTCGCGGCGATCGACGTGTCGATTAGGCCCGAGGACGTTCAGTCATTCCACCTAGATGCCGACGATAGTGGCGACCTTGCGTGGTACGCCCCCCAGGAACTCGATCAGGTGATCGCGATCCTGGAGGGAACCAAGTCGGCAGATTAGATCTTCGTCTTGCCGAATTCGACTTCGTCACGCAGCGAAGCCGAAATGGCCTTGGCGACTTCCGGTTCGATCTTGCGCCCGATAAACGGGAGCGAGACCTTGACGTTTCCGTCTACTGCCATGACCGCGCCTTCGCCTTCAGCGCGGATAACTGAGGTGCCCTTCATGCCGGCGGGCTGACCGTGAATATCAACCGAAACTTCAGCCGTGTGGGTGCCCGAAGCGTCTGCCGCGCCCCATTTTTCAATCTGGGTGATTGTGACGTTCTCGCCGGTGAGTTTGCGGATGAACTCGGGCATGTCCGAGGGCATGGTCCGCACGATCTTTACCGTGGTGGTGCTGCCTTCTTCGGTAACCGTAACGGTGTACTCAGTGGCCCCTTGGCGCGCGCAGGACTCCTCGCGGAACTCCTGGCTGGTGACCAGGCCAAAGACTTGCTCGGTCGTTGCGGGGTAGTTGAAGCTTTCGGTGAGTTTCACGAGTTCTCCTTCGTTCAGGTTGTGGCCGGTCCGGCCACGGAGGGTTGGCCCAGTTGGCCGTTTCCCACTCGGTGATCATGATGCAACTTTGAGTTGACATGCAACCACACCGTGACTCGGCAACGGTTAGGAGGATTTGAAAATCCACCAGCGCATGGCTGCGAACCTAACGGCGGTAACGAAAAGGTTCGCCAAGGTGAGCACAACCATTTCAGTAAGTGGGCTCGCATTCGGTTGGCTTGAGTGCAGCAAAAACAGTGAAGCGCTGGTAATCGATAGCCCGGCGGCGAACACGAGAAGTCCCTGAAGGTGATGTCTGCCTCGGCTCGTAGGGTCAGTGATTCCGAAAGTGAATCGTCGATTTGCGGCCGTGTTTGCGAGAGCAGTCAAGACCAGCGAAACAAAGTTCGCCCACTGTGCTCCGAGCAGCGGCTGAAAAAGTAGAAAAAGTAGTGCGTAAGCGATGGTTGAGCAAACACCCACGATCGCGAAAATCACTACCTGCACTGGCAGTCCGCCGCCCGAGTCCGCAGGCAGGTCTGGACTGTTCTCGGTTGCGTGGCCAGCCCACCTTGCCTGCTTTCGGACTGAATCAAGCGAGATCCGTCCCGAGGCCAAGCCGGCGCCAACTCGCCACATCCCAGAAAGATCGTCTCGGACCGTTTTTGCCACGTCGACCGTGCTTTGGGGGTCGTCGACCCAGTCGACGGGCACTTCGTGGATGCGCAGGCCGGCGTGTTCTGCCAAGACGAGCATTTCGGTGTCGAAGAACCACGAGTCGTCTTCGATAAGTGGGATCAGGTCTCGAGCCACCTCGGCCCGAATTGCTTTGAAGCCGCATTGGGCGTCACTGAACCGTGCCCTTAGCGTTCGTTGCAGCAAGAAGTTGTAGGTGCGTGAAATGAGTTCGCGTTTGGTGCCGCGGACCGTTCGCGAATCGGGGCTCAGCCGAGTTCCGATCGCGATGTCGCTGTGACCTGACAACAGGGGTGCAACCAACGGCAACAGCGCCGAAAGGTCAGTCGATAGATCAACATCCATATAGACGAGGACGGATGCCTGAGAGGTCGACCAAGCATGTTTTAGAGCCAGTCCGCGGACAGCTTGCGGCAAGTGCTCGTAGCGCACTTTCGTGAACCGCTCAGCAAGCAGTCGGCCCAACATGGCAGTGTCATCCGTGCTCGCGTTGTCGGCGATCGTCACTTGACTTCGATATGGAAGCTCGGCCAAGTGAGCAAGTACGGTTTCGACCGTCTGAACGATGGTTTTTTCTTCGTTCTTGACTGGGATCACCACATCGATGTCAAGGACACGTGTTGAGCTGGCCGGTCGTTGGAGTTGATTCTCAAGGTAGGTCATTTCTGCACCTGTTCCGTCAGGTCGTAGAGCGTCACGCCGTCCACGGTCTTGGACTCGAAGTTCGCGCTAACCCATTCGGCGATCTCGGTGCTGGTGGAGCCTGACGGGCTTGGCCCTCCTCGGCCGCTGGAGCCGATGAACCAGTGGATCTGCTCGTCGTTGACTAATTCTTGGAACTGGGCGAGCGTGGGACTTGGGTCAGAGCCGTTGAAGCCGCCGATTGCCATCACCGGTTTTTCGGTTGAAAGCTGGAAGCCTGCGGCCGTGTTCGACCCGATTGCGGCCGCCACCCAAGTGAAAGACTCGGCGTCAGTCAACAGGAGTTCGTCGATTTGGCTAGACGACTGCGAACCGGACAGCAGCCCACCCGCCCCAGCACCTGTGCCGTTATCCGTGCCCGTGCCCGTGCCGTTACCCGCGCGGCCGGGAGGCGCTCCCATGGTCCGGCCACCGCCAGGGCCTGAGCCTGAACTGGGGCCAGCGGTTGGGATCGACCCGGTGTGTGGGGTCGATGCTGTTGCGAGCGCGAAGGCAGCGGGGCCGGCGAGCACGGTGATGGCCGCGGCAATTGCGACGGCGATCTGGGCGCGCTTTGAAAGCACTGCGGAAAGCGAAATGAAGGTTGCGCTGACGATGCCGACGATCAGGATCAGCCAGGAAAGCCAAGGCAGGAATCCGGCCGAGCGGTTGAGCAGGATGAAAGCTGTGGCCGAAGTGATGCTGACAGTGAAGCCGGCCACTAGGTGCACGATTTGACGATCCCAGTTCTCGTACATGAGCCAGCCGCCAACGCCGATGACTGCCGCAATCGCTGGGGCCAGGGCGACGGTGTAGTAGGCGTGAAAAATGCCGCCCATGAAACTGAAGGTGGCTGCGGTAAC
>JAKPAQ010000436.1 GCA_029779385.1 Actinomycetes bacterium
CACCGAACCACTCGAGTATGCGAACTTCGCGCGGCTCCTCAAACGCGCACGAATCGCAATCACAGACTCCGGCGGTGTTCAGGAGGAAGCACCGTCGCTGGGAACACCGGTCCTCGTGACCCGCGACCAAACTGAGCGCCAAGAAGGCGTCGATGCGGGAACCCTGAAGCTCGTCGGAACCAACACCGAGCTCATCGTCGCGGAGACCTTGCAACTGCTCGACAACGCGGTCGCCTACGAAGCGATGAGCACACGGCGCAACCCATACGGCGACGGATTTGCCTCAGCCCGCATCGTCGCTGCTTTGGAGACGATCGCCTTCGGTGAGACGGCACCATCACCGTTCGGCCCGAGCTTCTCTCGCAGCGCCGTCCTGTTGGCGGCCGGCTACGAGGACTTGCCCGCTTCGCCATACGAGATGCGCCGTCAGGCCGAACCCTTCGGTTCAGCGAGCGGCTATGTGGGGCCAGAGCGGCGGCGCATGAGGCGGAACGAGTGAACGGGTTCTTCCTCTTCGCCGGACTTCCGTGGCCGGTCATGATCCTCTTCACGATCGCCCTGGTGATCGTGCTGATTGGTCACGGCTGGGCGATCGTGCTGTTCGTGGTTGGCGGCAAGGCCGTGAAGACCGCGCCAGCCACCTCGACTGAACTCACCGACAGCTTCCATTGGGTATTCATCGTCCCGGCCCTCGATGAAGAGGTGACTATCGCCGACAGTGTGAATCGGCTGCGCGCAGTCGACGCGAAGCACCGGACGATCTTGGTGGTCGATGACGGCTCAACCGACCGCACACCGGAGGTCCTAGCCGGGCTGTCGGGGCCTGACCTCGAGGTGCTGCGCCGCGATCCGCCCAACGCGCGCAAGGGCAAAGCCGCCGCCCTCAATGCGGCTTGGCAACACGTGCGAGGCGAAGTTCTGCAACGTCCATCCTTCGCGCACGCAAACGATGAGAACACGATCTTCGTCATCGTTGACGCCGACGGTCGGTTGGATCCCAATGCCCCTGCGTTCATCGCAGCCCAGATGCGAGATCCACAAGTTGGTGGCGTCCAACTCAGCGTGCGGATCTACAACCGCTTCAACCCGCTCACCTGGATGCAAGACGTCGAATTCGGCGTCTACGGCGGCCTCTACCAAATCGGCAGGACC
>JAKPAQ010000442.1 GCA_029779385.1 Actinomycetes bacterium
GGCACCATGACCACCGATGCGACCTTGGCTTATGCAGAGCAGTTTCAGCCCGAGGATCACCACCTGCAAACCGCCCGTCAGAACGCTGAGTCCGTTGGCGTAGTTCCGGTTCTGCCAGGTGCTCGGGCAGCCTTGACTTTCCTTGCTGGCGCTGCGGGGGCACAAAACATCGCCGAAATCGGTACTGGCACGGGCGTCTCAGGCTTGGCTCTACTGCGCGGGATGGCCGCTGGCGGCGTGCTCACCTCGGTCGATTTGGAAGCGGAAAACCAGCGACTAGCCCGGGAAGTTTTCTTGGCCGCTGATATCGCACCGACTCGTTTTCGGCTGATCACCGGTTCGGCCTTGCAGGTTCTGCCGCGGCTCAACGACGGCGGCTATGACATGGTCTTCTGCGACGGCGACAAAGTCGAATACGCTGAATACTTCGAGGAGGCCCTGCGGCTGACGCGCCCCGGCGGTTTCGTCGTGTTCGACAACGCACTGTGGCATGACCGGGTGGCCGATCCCTCGCAACGTGACCCCGAGACGCTCGCGATTCGTGAGTTGATTGAACGTGTTGGTGCTGACGAGGATCTTTCGTCGCTGCTGATCCCACTGGGTGACGGCCTGCTGGTGATCCAGAAAGCCAAGTGAACGCCGGCTGCGGCCTACGCTTCGAATTTGGCCGCTGAGCGGAACCCTGCCGGCCCGCGAACAACCGCGACCACTTCAAAGGGCTCAACTACTGGCAGCGAGCCCACAAGTTTCGTACCGGGGACTTCGGCTGCACGCTGCTCGAAGTCGGCCTGGAACTGGGCACGAGCGTCGTCGCTAACGAAAACGTAGGTCCCTTCGAACCATTCGCCCTCGCGCGCCCGCCAAGTCTTGAACCTAAGTCCTGGCAAACCAGCAAACTTAGCGTGGGACTCATTTTCGACATAGTCGCGAAGTTTCGCCAGAGTGTCGGCAGGAGCCGCCGCTAACGACCAACGGACGGTCAGTCCGTACACGGCGTCAGACGGCCTTGAGTGCGTCGCCGAGTGTGGCGGCCTCTTCGTTGTTCAGCTCCACAACCAGACGTCCGCCGCCCTCAAGTGGCACGCGCATCACGATGCAGCGTCCCTCTTTGGTGACCTCCATCGGTCCGTCGCCGGTCCGAGGCTTCATGGCGGCCATCTGGTACCCCTCTCGTTGCCTGCCCGCGAATCGGGCACAGCGTCCATTATCGCCCATCGGGCCTAACTATTAGGCCGCTGGGGTCAAAGAACCTCAGGCAGTGCGCAGTTCGTCGCTTTCGAGTCCTGCTTCGAGGGCTGGCTGCGGCGAAACAATGGCCGGGTCGATCTCGGGACGAATCCCAAGCATGGCAACCAGTTCTTGCTCAGTGGCTAGGCGCTCTTCGAGTTCATCGATCTGGCTGGCACCAGCAGCGATATCGGCACGCAAGCGCGCGATCTCAGTTTCGCTGGCGCGTAGCCGGTCGCTGACTGCACGACGGAACGAAGCATCTACTTCGAGATGCTCACGCTCACGCTTGGCTTGCAGCCGAGCGTCACGCGACCGGTCACGCGCAAACATCAGGCGCATATCGCGGATCTCTTCGGACATAAGGACGGTCGAGGAAATCCCCGCCGAGAGGGCCACGCAGGCGGCCATAATTAGAGCCGGAATCGATTGCAGGGTCACGGCGACAACCACAACGAGAGCGGCCAGAGCAAGCACGAACGCGGCGGATGTCACGCGCAGCGAACGGGGAAGTGTGCGGCTGGACATGCGGACAGACTAGGACGAAAACTTCGTCCAAATCGTGACGGCACGCCGAGCGAAACGACAAAGTTTCAGGTTGTACCTGAACGTTTAGCCGCTTCATATGCCGCGAGGTAGCGCGGCACTACCGCCGAGGCCGTAAACCAGGTGGCCCGACGTTTACCTGCGTGCCCTAAGAGTTCGCGTCTAGCCGGATCTGCCAGCAACGAATCGATTGCTGCGGCCATCTCGGCGGGTTTAGGTTCGACGACTAGGCCCGCGTCGCCAACAATCTCTGGCAACGAGCCGATCTTTGATGCAACGAGCGCCGTGCCAGCTGCCATTGCCTCAATCGCGACCAACCCAAACGGCTCAGCCCAACGCGAGGGCATCACCACTAGAGTCGCTGCCTGCATTGCGCCTTGGATCTGCTCATTTGGCACGTGTTGAAGTACTCGCACATCGGCAGTGCCAGCCAGCACGCGCCAAGGCGCCGGATCACCGTGCCCAATCAGCACCAACGGCACCTGGGACGCCAACTCGCGATGAGCTTGGATCAGTAGATCTGCACCCTTGTGCGCCGACAGGGCACCAACGAACAAGATGAAGTCACCTTCGGGCAAACCCGCCGGTCGGGGGCGAACCCGCTCTTCCAAGATGTCATCGGCCACAAATGGCGGCACCACCGTGCTGCGCTCAGGTTCGGCTGCGGCCGACGAGGCCGCGCCAACCGCGGCGGTGATCGGCAGGAACTGGGACACCTTTTTTAGCCGGTGCCGCCCTTCGCGCAGCCCGGAAGCAAGCGCCGTGCCTTTGGCTACCCCGTAAAAGTTGCTGGCACAGCGCACGCAACGACCCAGTGACGGCCCGGCGCATTGCGCGTCCAGCTCGTCGAGATGGATCAGCGTCTTCTTAGCGCACACTAGGCCGTAGTCGTGCAGCGAGGTGACTAGTCGAGTGTCTGGTCCAAGTCGCAGCGCGGAGGCCGACGAGACAATCCAGCCGTGCGCGTGAATGATGTCTGGTTGCCATTGGTCGATGAGTTCTTGGATTCGTCGAACCAGGGGCGGGTCCGGTGCGGTTGGGTGCAGCAGGTGGTCGTCCGATTCGGCGAACCTCGCCAGCTTGTGGGTCCAGCCGCGCAACCGGTGAACCCGAACCGAGCCCTCGTCGCACACTTCGGGCAAACCTTCGCGAGCCAGCGTGGCCACTGCACTCTCGTGGCCTCGGTCGGCTAACTCGTTCGCCAAGCGCTGTACGACTTGCTCGAGTCCGCCAGGCGCCGGCGGATAGGAGTCGCTTAGCTGCAGGATCCTCATTCGGCTGACCGTTCGAGGGGTGCCGAAGTTTTTGCCGGCACGATCTTTCGCCAAAAGACGAGGGTGACCAAGGCGCCAAGCGACTGCGCAGCTAGCCACCAGATTCCGACCGCGTCAATTCCCCAAGTCGGCAAGGTGATCCACGACATCACCACGACAAAAACTGCCATCGCTAGGTTCAGCCAAATCGCTGCGGCCATTCGGTTCGAGGCGCGCAAGACGGCGACAACCACGTTGGTCAAGGCGTCGGGGATTGAGGAGAGCGTCAACAGCACCAGCAGCAGCGCACCGGCTTCGGCGTACTCAGGTCCAAAGATCAGCAACAGCAATCGGCCGCCAACCAAATACGCCAAGATAGGCAAGGCCAGCAGGCCCAAGATGAGCTTTAGGCTGCGCAACACCAACGCGTCGTCGACCCCGTTGGTGGCGGCGGCCGAAAACAGGGCCGTGGAAACTGCGGG
>JAKPAQ010000471.1 GCA_029779385.1 Actinomycetes bacterium
AGTCCAACGCGATTAGGCTCACTTTCTTGCTCAGTTGATTTCGCCAGCCGCTAGGTCCTCAAGCCGTTGCTCGGTCTGGGCGTCTGCGGCCATGTAGGCGAACATCGTCAGACCTGGGTAGGCGGGCAGTTCCATCGCTTCGAAATCGAAGGCGAGCAGGCCAGCGGTTGGGTGCAGGATTTGTTTCGTGCCCGCAAGGTGATGTCGAACATCGTGCGCGGCCCACATGGTGCCGAAAGTGTCGCTGCGGGTGACGAGTTCGCCGATGAGACCGGTCAGGTCCTTATCTCGCGGGTTTTGCCCAGCGCTCATTCGAATAGCGGCAACCATACTCGTGGCGCCGCCGGTCCAATCGGGGAAGAAAACATGGGCTGCGGGGTTGAGGAAAGTGAACTGCGAGAGGTTGTTCTGGTTCGCCGGGTCAGTGAGGATCGGCGAGTAGACGGCCCGCGCGAGCGAGTTCGTGGCGATGAAGTCCGTGCGGCGGTTACAAACCCACACTGGCGTCCGATCGGCCAAATCGATGAAGCGCTGCAGAGCATCACTGACTTTGGTTTCGGGGCGAACCTTTTTCCTGCTTGCTGGGGTTGGGGCGGCAGCAGCGGCGAGATCGTGCAGGTGCTCGGTTTCGGTATCGTTCAGCCGAAGGGCGCGCGCTAGCCCCTCAAGCACTTCGTCAGAAACTCCAGACAGGTTTCCGCGTTCCATCCGGGCGTAGTAGTCGACACTCATTCCGGCGAGCACGGCGACCTCGTCACGACGTAGCCCAGGCACCCGCCGCGTGCCAGCGGTGAGGATGCCGGCCTGTTCGGGAGTGAGTCGGTCTCGTCGAGTACGCAGGAAATCGCGCACTTCAGCTTGGTTGTCCACCCGTCCACGATACGCACGAGCGAACGATCGAAGGAGGTACTGGCTTTACGCGTAAGAGCGTCCACTTCCACGTTGACTGTTCGAGCGGTGGAATGGTCTTAGCGGCAAACTGAGTCGCGTAGAGATTGGGGTCAGCTGATGCAGAACGTGACGTTGAACAACGGAGTCCAGATGCCGGTACTCGGCTATGGGGTCTACCAGATTCCGGATGAGGAAACCGAACAGACCGTTTCGGCCGCGATTGCTGCGGGCTACCGGCTATTGGACACGGCGTCGTCGTACGGCAACGAGGAGGCGGTCGGGCGGGCGATCGCGGCCAGTTCGGTGCCGCGCGACGACTTGTTCGTGACGACGAAACTTTGGGTCCAAGACAGCGGCCCGGCCGGACTCGGGGAGGCGAACACGACCCGCGCGTTCGAGGCTTCGCTGGAAAGACTCGGCTTGGACTACGTCGACTTGTATCTGATTCATCAGCCGTTCGGTGACTACTACTCCCAGTGGCGCGCGATGGAGCAGATCTATGCCGACGGCCGCGCGCGAGCGATTGGCGTTTCGAACTTCCACCCTGATCGCCTCGTCGACCTAATCGTGAACAACGAGATCGTGCCGGCGGTAAACCAGATCGAAACTCACCCGTTCCATCAGCGCACAGAAGATCACGCGGTCATGGTTGAGCACGGCGTTCAACACGAGTCCTGGGGGCCGTTCGCGGAAGGCAAAAACAACATCTTCACCCACCCGGTCCTCGTGCCGATCGCCGAGGCGCACGGCAAGTCTGTGGCCCAAGTGGTGCTTCGCTCGCTGATCCAGTCCGATGTGGTGGTGATCCCCAAGTCGGTCACGCCAACGCGCATCGCCGAAAACTTCGACGTTTTCGACTTTGAACTTTCGGCCACCGAGATGGCTCAAATCGCCGGACTCGACGAGGGCGGCTCGTTGTTCTTCGATCATCGCGATCCGCAAATGGTCGAGTTTCTTGGCTCGCGCCGAGTCGACTGACAGTCAACCCCAAGATTTTGCTTGACCATTAGACCCCGATCGGGCGTAGCGTCGAAGCTGTTCGTCAAACCTCACGCGAAGGAGAAATTCCAATGGGACTCATGGACGGTAAAGCAGGGCTCGTAACCGCGAGCGGCGCGGGCATCGGCAGGGCGTCGGCGGTGGCGTTTGCGCGCGAAGGCGCCAAGGTTTTGGTTAGTGACATTCGCGAGGAGGACGCGGCCGAGACGGTCGAGTTGATCCGTGCGGCCGGCGGCACGGCCGAATACCTCGTCGCGGACGCGTCGAAAGAAGAGGCTGCCGAAGCAATGGTGGCCAAGGTGGTCGAGTTGTGGGGGTCGCTCGATTTTGCCCACAACAACGCTGGCATCGGTGGTCCGAGTATCCCGTTCACCGAGCAGGACGGCGCGGACTGGCAGCGGATTTTCGACGTGAATGTTTTCGGCACCATGTTCTTCATGAAGCACGAGTTGCGCCAAATGTATGAGCAAGGTCATGGCGCGATCTTGAACACGGCCTCGCTCGCAGGCCAATCGGGAAACCCGGGACTGTCGGCCTACACGGCCACGAAGTGGGCGGTTGTTGGAATGACTAAAGTCGCGGCGGCCGAGTCTGCACCTAAGGGCGTGCGCGTCAACGCACTTGGACCCGGCGCGACAATGACGGCGGCATTGCAGGGCTGGAAGGAGTCTTCTCCGGAGGCATTCCAAGTGGTCGCCGATCGGATCCCCATGCGGCGAGTTGCCGAGCCTGAAGAACAGGCCGAACCGGCAGTCTTCCTGTGCTCGGACGCCGCGTCCTACATCACTGGCGTGACGCTCTACGCCGACGGCGGCGACGGCATCCTCGGCAAGTAGTAAACCGCTACCCAATCTTCAGGCGAGTTCGGTTGGAGTTGAGTTCTCGCGTGCTAGATTCAGCCGAATCGGGGGGTGCCGGTTTTCGATCACCCCAATTTATAAGCGGTTGAATACAAGGGGAATCGATTGTGATTAAAAAATCCGTATCCGTTTTTGCGGTGGCTGCTTTGACCTTGGGGTCGATGGGGGTTGCTAGCGCAACAACTAGTGTCACGCCTCGACTGTATGACGCGGTTCATGACGTTCAAGTCAAAACGGTTCTTAGTGCCTACAATCCGGACGAGTTTGACCTTGAATACGTTGAATTCACCCCAACTGCGACTTCGATTAAGTTCACTGGCAAGTTCAACGGTTCGATCGGAGCGCCGGTAGTTACGGCCGAAGGCCGCAAGCTCTACCGGAACTTCTCTTTCGAATTCTGGACTGACGATTTCGGTCATCTGGACCAAAACACGGTGACGGCCTCACCGGATGCTGCACCGAACTGGCAGGAGACGCTCAAGGGCGATATCACCTGCGCTGGCCTAACCTCATCGGTCACGTTCGACACGATTTCGGTCACCGTTCCCTTCAGTTGCTTTGGTCAGCCCACCGGAAAGATTTACCTCAAAAATGCGTCGGCAACCAGCAACCTCGGACCGGCACCGGCATCGAACCTGTGGGACGAAATTGGCTCTGACCAACTTTCTTTCGTTTACCCGAGCGGAAGGAACATTTTCGCACCGGTCGAATACCGGGTTGCTGACACTAGAAAAGCCGTATCGGTGAGCAAAATCAAGGTCAAAAACCGGACCGTTACTGCTGTGTCCTCCTCGAACTGCAACCAGATCAAGATCCTTCAGAAGTACAACGTGAAACGCAAGCAATGGAAGCGCGTTGCCGTCAACGATGACGTAGTTCCGGTTCCATGTGGAAAAGCCGCGAAGTTCAAACTGAAGGCTAAGTCCAAGGGCACCCACCGAATCGTTCT
>JAKPAQ010000487.1 GCA_029779385.1 Actinomycetes bacterium
CGAACCGTGCTCGATGATCTAGGCAACCGGCCGAACGTGACCATCATGAGCTTTGATCGCGAAATCGCTGAAGCGGCCCTGCCGCTGCATAACAGCGTCGGACTCGTTACGAATCGAGCGCCGTCTGCTGACGACCTTCAACTTTTCGACGAGTTCCATGTGAACGCCAAACGAATCGATCGCCGGCTCGTCGAGGCCATACACCACGTAGGCAGCACGATCACGGCCTGGACGGTCGACGATCCACGCACGATCGAACGACTACACAACATTGGCGTTGACGCAGTGACCACCAACAACGTTTCGGCGGCCCGACCCGCATTCGTTTGAAGCGCTGGGTACGCGGTTCAGCGGTTCTTCTCGGCGACGAACCGAAGCCCTTCAAGTGTGAGCGTGCGATTTCGAGTGGTGATCGTTTCGCACTCGCTCAACACGACTTCCGCGTGATTTCCGGTGGCAACGACCGTGAGGTGATCGGGGTCAACGCCAAGCGATTCGCCCATCCGCTCGACCAGGGTGTCGATAAGCCCGGCGAAACCAAAAACTGTGCCGGCCTGGATTGATTCCACGGTATTTTTACCGATCACATTTCGTGGGATCGCCATTTCGACGCTTCGCAGTTGAGCACTGCTACTGGCAAGCGCTTCGAGGGAAACCTCAACTCCGGGAGCGATCGCGCCGCCGAGATAGCGGTCCTGAGCGTCAATCACATCAAAGACCGTGGCTGTCCCGCTCAGATCCACCACGATCGCCGGCCCGCCGTAAAGCTCCTTTGCCGCGAGCGCATTGACGATTCGGTCGGTGCCGACTTCTTTGGGATTGTCCGTATGAATTGCGAGGCCGGTCTTGACCCCAGGCCCAACGATCCATACCGGAACCGAATCGAAATACCGCTCGAACGTGCCACGAAGCGCTTCGGCGAGCGCCGGGACGGTGCAACACATCACGATTTCAGTAATCTCGGCGATTTGGGTTCGGCGCCAAAATGCGTCGATCGTCAAGAACCACTCGTCGCTGGTGCGCCGTTCATCAGATGACACAGAAAACTGCGCGACCAGTTCATCGGCGTCAAACAGTCCGATCGTGGTGTCGGTATTGCCGGCGTCAACCGCCAGCAGGGTCATACGTGCACCAAGTCCCCACGCAGCAGATCCGAATTTGCCGGTGCTTCGGCCGCGTCGGTCCCGAGGGTGACGATCTTGTTCGATTCGTCGACGAAAACCACGCTCGGCGAAAGTTCACGCGCTTCGGCGTCGTCGACTTGGGCGTAGGCGATCATGATCACGAGGTCGCCCGGATGCACTAGGTGGGCGGCCGCGCCGTTGATGCCGATTACGCCCGATCCCCGTTCGCCGGCGATCGTGTACGTCTCGAGTCGAGCCCCGTTAGTTACGTCAACGATGTGCACGAGTTCGCCGGCCAGCAGGTCGGCCGCGTCGAGCAGGTCTTCGTCAACCGTCACCGAGCCGACGTAATGCAGATCGGCCTGGGTCACCGTGGCGCGGTGGATCTTGGACTTCATCATGGTTCGCAGCATTTCAGGCTCCTAGGGTTACGGAGATGTTGTCGAGCAGACGGGGTTTGCCTACTCGGGCGGCAACTAGCAGTCGGGCTTCGCCAGTTGGTTGGACCGGCCCCAAGTCGGGGCTAGTCAGGACGAGATAGTCGGGATCGATTCCAGCGTCGGCCAAAATCTTGACGGCGGCCGTTAGCACCGCGTCGGCGCCTTCGGCGCCAGCGGCGACACCGCTACGCAAGGCTGCCGAAATTGCGGCCGCTCGCTCGCGTTCGCTGTCGGTCAGGTATTGGTTTCTTGAACTCATCGCCAGCCCGCTTACTTCTCGGACCGTGGGGCAGCCGACGACCTCGACACCCAGTCGAAGCTCGCGCGACATCAGCCGGATCAAGGCCAACTGTTGGTAGTCCTTCTCGCCGAACACCGCGACATCTGGACGAACAAGGCCGAACAGTTTCGCCACGACGGTAAGCACGCCCCGAAAGTGAGTTGGCCGCTGGGCTCCCTCGAGGACGGCGCCTAACGGACCGGGATCAATCGTGATCGCGCCGTCGAGTCCTGCCGGATACATTTCCTCGACCGATGGCGCAAAAACGACGTCAACGCCAGCGGCGTCACAGCGAGCCAAGTCGGCCTCAAACGTCCGCGGGTACGCGTCTAGGTCTTCACCTGGCGCGAACTGGGTCGGATTCACAAATATCGACACAACGAGTGTCTGCGCCAGCGGCCTCGCCTGCTCCATCAGGCTGACGTGACCGTCGTGCAAGGCTCCCATCGTGGGCACGAGGGCCACCGTGCCGACAGTCGCGGCGCGAAGTTCCGCTGCGGTACGCGCGATCGTGGGCATCAGCGGACCCGCTCACCGTCGACGGCTTCACCGATTGCGTGTGCCGTTTCCGAATCAATTCGACCGGTCTTCTCTGCCCGTTCTGCAGTGGCGGCAGCTAACGCAGCGTAGGTGTGTGCGATTGCTGGGTCGTGAAGGTTCGCCAGGTGCGCCCGCACGGTGTCGACGTCACCGCGCGCGACCGGACCGGTAAGGGCCGCGTCGCCATAAACCAACGTGTTGTCGAGCGCCGCAGTCAGCAGGGGCCGCAATACCGCCGCCGGATCCTGTGCCCCGATTTCACGCAGCAAGTCCATCGCTTGGGCGACGATCGTGCTCAGGTGATTTGCGCCGTGAGCCAACGATGCGTGGTATGTCGCCCGATCTTCTTCGGCCACCCACATCACCGAACCGCCAAGTTCACCGACGAGCGTTTCGGCTACTTCGCGGTCGCCAGCTTCAGCCGTGACCCCGAATACACAGCCACGATCTAAATCAATTTCGGTGCCAGTGAAGGTCATCGCCGGATGCAGTGCGATCGTCCGGGCTCCGGCGGCGGCCACCGGCGCCAATACTGCTAAGCCGTGGCGCCCGCTCGTATGGGCGATCAACTGACCCGGTCCCACCTGCTCGACCAATTCGGCCGCAACATCGGCTAGGGCGTCATCGGGGACCGCGAGGATCACGATTTCGGCGGACTTGGCAACCTCAACTGGGCTGAGGACCGGGACGTCAACAAGCAGCGTCTGGATCCGCAGCAAAGAGGCAGGCGACTGGCCGCTAACGGCGACCAGTTCGAATCCGGCTCGTTGGAGTCGGGCGGCCAGGACAGCACCGACTCGACCGGCGCCGACCACCCCCACGCGAGGATGCGTCATGTTTGTTGCCTTTCGTTCCAGTCCCGATTTGGGTACCAGACAAATTGACATGGTCATTCTACAACTCGCTTAGCCGCGATCGGCAAGCGATGTGTCGAGCACCACACTGCTTTCGCGCTGGGCTCTGCCAGACTTAGGCCATGGCTCGGATCCTGATCCGCGCGGGCAAAGACCCGTTCACGGCAGTCGCACCCGAGACGACGCTTACCCAAGACGTGTTCAACTCCAACAGCGGCAACTTCCTCTTCCAGCATTCGGTGTGGAAGTCGCTGGCAGTTGAGCCGCACGAATTGGTCGCCAATTCGACCTTGAGTGAGCGTCGCAAAAGTTCGACAAGTGACGCCAACGTAGTCAACGAACAGTTCGATCAGTTCGTCATCCCAATGGCGAACTCGTTTCGATCGGACTTCGCCGACAAACTCGACAACCTGACTCGGTTGATTGAGCAACTCAAAATCCCGACTACCGTGGTGGGGATTGGCGCCCAGGCGCCGGCGGACCGATCCTTCGACGCCCTGGCTGGCGTTCGCGACTCGACTAAGCGTTTTGTTTCTGCCGTGTTGGACCGCTCAGCTTCGATCGGGGTGCGGGGCGAATTCACTCGCGATTTCCTAGTAGACCTTGGATTCCCTGAGTCATCAGTGGACATAATCGGTTGTCCTTCGCTCTTCCTGCACGGACCAGACCACCACGTTCGAAAGCGGGTCGATGCGGTCTCGGCCGAGTCGACGATGGCGTTGAACCTGACTCCCGAGGTGGCTGGCATCGGCGCATTCGCCACCGAACAGGCCCAGCGTCACCCGAACCTGACCTACATCGGCCAAGACGCGCACGACCTACGACTGCTCCTTTGGGGAGTGGCACATCCGCACGTGAGGGACGAACTGGCACCCGTCCACCTTGGCCACCGGCTCTACCAAGAAGACCGGATGAGACTGTTCTTGGACACGTGGACTTGGTACGACTTCTTGGCCAAGCAGGACTTCGCCTACGGCACCCGTTTTCACGGCAATGTCGCTGCGCTGCTGGCTGGCACGCCAGCGATTATGCTGGCCCACGATTCACGAACCCTTGAGCTGGCCGAATATCACCAGATGCCGCATCGGATCCAGCCATCGTTCGATACGCCGGTTCGGGCCGAAGAGCTCTATGAGGCAACTGACCTTTCTGGCTTCAACTCCGCCATGTCCGATCGGTTCGGCCGCTACCTGGCCTTCTTGGAGCGAAACGGGCTCGAGCATCGCTGGCAGGACGACAAAGACGGCTCAGCCTTTGACGAGCGACTCGCACACGCGCAATTACCCGAAGCCGTGCACACGCTGGCGGCCCCAGACCTTTCCGAGGTCGCGTCACGGCTGGACTGGTTGCGTCACGCAATGGTGATCGACCTGACTCGTAGCCCCTCGAGATATGACTACCCGTTCAATCATCCTGCGTACCACGGTGCCGGGACCCGCCATGCGCGCGTTAGCGCCAACCGGGACGAGAAGCTGACTGCTCAACAGCGGCGAATCGAAGAGCTGACCGAACGCATCGAACGGATCGAACGAACCACGGTCCGCGGCTTCTTCTACCGCTCGATGCGCAAGATTCGGCAATTCTTCGCAAACCGCTGAATTCACCCGTTGAATTCACCCGTTGGACTTGCCGCAGCGGCGAGACGGCGCGGATCCTCCGCGGGGAGCGCGTCGATCAGAACGCGTCGTGGGTGTGCAGCCGAGCCCGTCACGAGGTATCGCTGCCCAGGCCGAACCCGGCTCGCCTCCTCCAGCACGGCGGGGTCGAGGACGGGATCTGCAGGACTCGAGGGATCCGCGACGTCGGGGCCGTCCGGCTCCTCCGGCCCTTCCTGAGGCCCCGGGGCGGTCGTGCCTGCCTCCGCCCAAGCTTCACGGACGATCCGACGGGGGTCGTATTGACGGAGGTCGAGCGTATCCATTTCGGAGCGATCGACAGGCAGCCAGAGCTCACGCTCCGCTTGGACGCGAGCGGCATCGGCGAAGGCACGCAGCGAGCGGACGATCTCGGCTAGGCGCTGGGCGTAGGCGGGCAGCCGTTGAGGTCCGATCACCACACCCGCAACGATCGCGACGAGCAGCAGTTTTTCAAAGGATAGGCCGAACATCAGCTCAGGCTCCTAGCGTCGGTCATGAGGTCGAGACGGCGAGCGGCACGGCGGTCGTGCAGGTGCGCGAAGGCGTACGCCGCGGCGAACAGCGCAGACATGGGAACCGCCACGAGGAACATCGAGAGTACGTCGGCCGCCGGTGTCACGAGTGCGCTGAATAGCACGATCGCGACCACGATGAAGCGCCAGCCGCGGCGGAGGGTGTCGGCGGGGAGGATGCCAAGGAGGTTCAGCACCACCAGGAACACCGGAAGCACGAAAGCCACCCCGATGGCCAGGACGATCTTCATTACGAAGTCCACGTAGTAAGGCGCGCTGAGGATGGTGGTGTCTTGGTCGGAGGAGAAGCCGGTGAGCATGCGCACCATGTGCGGGAACAGCAGGAAACCGAACGCGCAGCCGGCCGCGAACAGCGGCACCGCAACGGCACCGAACCCGAAGGTGTACCGCCGCTCGCGGCGGGTGAGTCCCGGCGTGACGAAGCCGAACAGTTCCACCAGCCACACGGGGCTGGAGAGGACCACGCCAGCGAAGATCGCGATCCGGAGTCTCAGATCAAAGGCACCGGTCACCGTGTCGTAGTTGAGGCTGGCGTTGCGGGACCGGGCGAGCTCCTCGACCGGCTCGCGAAGCAGGTCGAGGATCTGTTCGGAAAGCACGAACCCGGCGACCACCGCGACCAGCAACGCCACCGCCGCACGGGTGCTGCGGCGACGCGCTTCCCGGAAGTGGCCCGCGAGGGGCATCGTGCCCCGCGCGACGGTGGCGGTCACGACGTGGGGTGCCCGGTGGCGGCGGCCGGATCGGTCGCCGGGGCGGATGCGGCCGCAGTGGGCTCGGCCGCATTGGCGGTGCCGACCGCGGTCGGGGCTTGGCTCTCGTGGACCTCGTCCTTGAGGATCTTGACGGACTGGCCGACGCTCTTGGCAAGCGCGGGGAGCTTCGAAGAGCCGAAGACGAGCAGGACGATGGCGAGGATGACGAGGGCGTGCCAGCCCGTGAGGTTGTTCAACATGGTGGTTCTCCTAGGGTTTTGAGGGTCGGGAAAAGGTGGAGGGTGGTCAGCTCGGGCCGCCAGGGGCGCCCGGCGGAGGATTGCCGCCGTCCGGGGCACCTCCCTCGCCGCCCCCGCTCGGCGGTGCGCCGCCCCCGCCGGCCTCGGTCGTGGTGTCGATAGCGACTGAGAGCGACCCGGTGTAGCCGGACTTGGCGTCTCCGGTGAACGTGCCCATCTGCAGGTCGTAGCCGTCGCTGAACACGTTGTCGTTGTCGAGGCTGCCGATTTGGGCGAGGTTCTGGGCCGAGCCGGAGTAGGCGTCGAGAGCGTAGACGTCGTCGAGCATGTCCTGCGGGAACGCGACCTGCGAGGTCGCGATCGCATTCTCGACGTTGGTCGCGGAGTCGATGTCGGGGTAGACCTCGAAGTGGATGTGGGTCCAGCGACCGGTGTAGCAACCAGGGACGATGGTCGTGAAGGTCACCTCGCCGTTCGCGTCGGCGACCTGGATGCCGCGCAGGTAGGTCTCGTCTTCGACACCTTCTGAGTACATCGAGTACCGCCCCTGCGCGTCGCAGTGCCAGACGTAGACCGCGACACCTTCGTATGGAGCGTCGTCGGCGGTCATGTCGGTGAGCTTGAAGGAGAAGCGCAGCGGCGTGCCGTCGACGGTCGTGCCGCCGTCCAGACTCGAGGTTATGTCACTGCGCACGATGCCGGACTCCTCGAGCACGTTGACGCCGTTGGTGCCGTCCGCCGGGTAGGGCCCGTTGGTCTCCTGCGGGATCTCGCCATCGGACGTCGACGAGCTGGCCGAACTGCCGGAGGTGGCCGAACTGCCGGAGCCGCCCGCGCCGCACGCGGCCAGCGCGAGCGCGCCCACACCGACCCCGGCGATACTCAGCACCCGGCGACGGGTGAGGAGCGTAGTGACGTCGAAGCCGGCGCCCTGGTCCACGACCTCGTCGTCGGGACGAACTAGGAGGCGGCCCTCGTAGGCCGGGCCTTCCGGGGTCTGGGTGGGATCGGGTGTGGTTGTCATGCGACTACTCCTCGTGTCGGATTCATTGACACCACTTTGACCCTCTACGGTGTGCCGCCGTTGTGTGTCTGTTGTGAGGTTCCTGTGAACGGCCGACGCCGCAGCTGGCAAAATTTCCATCTCGGCTCGCCCTTGATTACCCCGCCCAACCCGACCCCGGTAGGCTCTCTAACTGATCGGCCGCCTGCGGCCGTCCCCGGCGGCTAGCGCCACAACCGGGGGGCCTCTAGCTCAATTGGCAGAGCAGCGGACTTTTAATCCGCGGGTTGTGGGTTCGAGTCCCACGGGGCCCACCGGAAACCTTCGTGAAAATAGTCACAAAAGCGAGATTTTATCGCCTCCGGACTCGTTCTGAGCCGCCTCCTCTGGAAGAATCAACTTATTCAGCGGTCTCGGGTTGTCGCTGAATGCGCCACATTCCCTCTCGCGCAATTGCGCCACATCTGAAACAATGGTCACACCATGAGCAGCCCCACGTCTCACTTCCGTACCATCATGCGCGGCTACGACCCAGCCGAGGTTGACGCCCATATCGCGACTCTCAAAGAGCACACTAAGTCGCTACGCCAGCAGATCGCCGAGCTGGAATCCCAGGTTGGATCGCTCAAAGAACCGAACTTCGCCAACTTAGGTGAGCGCGTTGGTCAAATCCTCTCCTTGGCAGAAGAAGAGGCCAAGGACCTGCGAAAAAACGCCGAGCGCGAAACTCGCACCCAGCGCACCGACGCGGCTGACGCCGCTCGCCGAGTGCGTAAGGAAGCCGACGAATACGGCTCCAAGACTCGCGCCAGCGCAAACGCGGAGGCCGAAAAGCGCATCGCAGAGGCACACGACAAGGCCGAGGCCGAATGGCAGGCTCACGTAACCCGAGTTGCCGAGGCTGAAGAAGACTTTGTAATCACCGATGCCGCTCGCCGCAAAGAGGCGGAGGAGTCGATGTCGCGTGCCCTCGCCGAACACAGCCGGGTTATTGCCGACCTTGAAGCAGAAGCAAAGCGCGTTCGACTTGAAATCGAGTCCGAGCGTGCCGAAACGCAACGACACAACGAACTCACTGTCGACGAGGCGAAGGTACAGGCAGCCACGCTGATCGCCGAAGCCAAAGCCACCGCCGAGAGAATTCGGATCGAATCAGAGAACGAAGTGGCCGAGATCGCCGATCGCCGAGATCGCATCAACGCCCAACTGGCCAACGTTCGCCAGATGCTGGCGTCGCTGGTAGGCGACGGCGGCGACCAAGGCTTGCTTTCTGGAACCAGCAGCGAACGAGCTTCCTGAACCGAACTAGCCAAACGAGAACGACCCACCAACTGGAATGGTGGGTCGTTTCTTTTTGCCTCTTGGCGACAGCAATAGCCCGGTGGGACTAGCCGCACTAATACTTCGATACGGCAGTTCAGATACCGCCGTTATTTGAGCGAAAAAAGTTCCGCGTTTGCCAAATTAGATCCCTTTGGGGGGTTTGCAGCACCCCTCCACTTGGGCCATCATGAGTCTCGTGAGTCACACTCGTAACATCAGCACCACACTTTCCGTGGTCATAGTCGTGACCCTGATTCTTGCTGGAACTGCGTATGCCGTTTCGATGCGAACAGCAACACCAGAATCAACCTCCATCTCGCTGCTGAGCGCCGGCGCAAACTCCGGGAAAGACCTCCGCCTGGCAGCGAGCGTGCGAACTGCTACCGCCGGCACCCCCATCTCACTAAGCGTCACCTCCGTCACTAACCACCCGCGTAAAGTGACGCTCCAGCGCTGGGACGCCAGCCGGCGTTCCTGGCGTACAGTCGGGACGAAAACCGTGCGCAAGACTGCCACTTTTAGGCACGCGCCGGCGGTCGGTGTGAATAAGTACCGCGCGCAGGCCCCGAAACTAAAACATCGTCTCGGCGGGAAGTCCCATACCCACAAAGCCGCCGTTTCTTCAGTTGTCGCCGTTACCGCAACGGCCACGGCGCCAACTGCCCCGACACCGGCCCCAACAACCAGCCCGACCACGCCAGCAGAAAAGGTCGAACTCAGTCCGGCGGAAAGTAACCTCTTCGATGCCATCGCGACTGTCCGCCAGTCCTATGCCCCCACCGTCCATCAGGGCGATGCGCAAAGTGCGAACGACTGCCTGACAACGTACGCCCGCGAACACTCGGCCTGGATGGCCGACCAAGGCGCAGCGGCCGACCCTGGCTCAGACGCGCACAAGGACGCCGGGCGCCAATTGCCAGCGAAAGCCTGCGCCGGTTTTACGGTCAACGCAGTGACTCGCGCAGTCGGCGCAGAATCAAGCGCCACAGCCGTTATCGATCAAACCATTAAAGCCTGGCTGTCCTCGCCCTACGGCGAACCAGACCGACTGCTCTCGGTCTGCCAGACCGCCCCTTCGTACGAATTCGGAGTCGCGATCAAAGACTCCAAATCGGCCCATTGGGTGACGGTGTTGGTAGCGAGTGAAACCAAATCCACCAAGACGACGGGAGTTTGCTAATGGCTACCGTCCCAGGGACACAACCCCTGCTGCCCGAGTCCGCCCAGCAGGTAGTGCGTCGGTTCACCTTCGGTTACAACTCGCGCCTCGCGGCCCAAGTGCTGCGCCATCGCGACGTTTACGCGTGGCTGGAGGACCAATTCCAGGTCAACCCCGACCCAGACGCGAATGCGACGCTGAACTGGTTCCCACGACTAGGCGACTCGCCTGCCACGGCGTGGAGCATGGCCCAAAGCGGCAAGTACGGCGGCTGGCAATACGGGAACGACTTCGCGATGTACAGCGTGGCCCGACGCGTTGCAGCCACTAACCAAGTCCACGAGATGATGGTCGACTTTTGGTCGAACCTGCTGCACATTCCGGTCGGCGAAGACTCAAGTTTCCCCTGGCGACTCGACTACGACGCCAAGGCGATTCGCCCGAACGCGCTCACCTCGTACAAGCAACTGCTGAACGCGGCCGTCGTCCACCCGGCAATGAGCGGATTCCTCACGAACTATCGAAACACCGCCCAGAAGATCAACGAGAACCTCGGTCGAGAACTCCTCGAGCTCTATACCGTCGGGCGCCCCGACCCGAAAGCGGCACAACCGCACTATTCCGAAGATGACGTGAAGAACTCGGCCCGCCTGCTCACTGGCTTCACCGTCAAGGTGTTCGACGGGTTTGCAGCCGGCTACGACCCGAAACTGCATTACGTCGGCCCGGTCACGATCATGGGCCAGACCTTCACTAACTCCGCCGCTGACGGCCGCGCTGAACTAACCCGGTACTTGAATTGGTTGGCCGTTCACCCGCGAACCGCAAAACGAATCGCCGCCAGGCTTTGCGCTCGGTTCGTCTCTGACGACGCCCCGCAAAGCGTGATCGACGCGGTTGCCCAGACCTACCTCGACAGTGACACCGACATCAAGTCCTGCCTGCGCACGCTGATCGCCCACCCGGCGTTCAAAGCTTCAGCCATGCAAAAGGCTCGCACCCCAATCGAGGACGTCATCGCCGCCGAGCGAGCCTGCGACATCACCCATACCGGCGCCGGCTCAGATTCACGGGTCGAAAACATCGCTTGGTTCTGCAGTTGGACCGGCCAGGCCCCATTTTCTTGGCCGCGCCCTGACGGCTTCCCCGAAAAATCCGACACCTATCTCTCCCCCGCGAGAATGCTTCGGTCGTGGACACACCACACGTGGACCGCAGGACCAAATGGCCAACTAAAGCAAGCCGAACGGCCGACTTCACGCGAACTGTCGCCGCCGGTTTGGCCGCTACCGCTTGCGGACCTGATTCACCACCAAGCAGTAATGATGACCGGCCGCCGAGCCACCGATGACGTCGTCAGCGCCGTCGCCACCTTGGTGGACAAGAAGATCAGCCACGTCTTCAAGTACGACTGGGAAAAGAAGAACGACCATATGGCGTGGATGCTCACCCTGATCCGAACCGCGATCCTGAATGCGCCGGAGGCGATGTTGCGATGAGCGACCTACACGACGACTCCTGTGTCGACTATGGCCTAACTCGCCGGAACCTGTTGCGTTCGGCCGGTTTGGTTGGCATGGCCGGAGTCGCCACGTCGATGTTCGGCCAGGTCCTGACCTCGACCGCTTTTGGCGCAACCAACGAGAACATCCTGGTGGTGCTTTCGTTGCGCGGCGGCGCCGACGGACTCTCGATGCTGGTGCCCCACGCCGAATCGGCGTACTACGCGGCCCGACCGAATGTGGCCGTCGCCAAGAACACCCTGCTGGCCCCGGACAACACCTTCGGCCTGCACCCGGCGTTTGCGCCACTGGCGGACTTGTGGACTGCCGGAAAGATGGCCGCCATTCACGCTGTGGGCATGCCGGTACCGAACCGCTCCCACTTTGAAGCGATGGAACTGCTCGAGGACGCCGACGCCGGCTCGGCCGAGCGCGTTGGCTGGCTAAACCGGATGATCGGCTGTTTCGCTTCGAACGATGTTTTTGATGGCGTCCAGGTAGGCACTACCGTCATGCCCACCTCGCTGATTGGCCCCGAACCGTCGTTTGCGACCTCCGATTTCGAATCGCTTTCAGTCCCTTGGGGCGACAATGCTGAAATCGGCCCGAAGGTGCGCACCGCCTTGGCGAGCATGTACAAAGATGCCGGTTCGGTCATCGGTCGTACCGGCCAAGACGCCCTCGTGCTGGACAAGCGAGCCGGTGCGATTGCCGCCATCGAAAAGCAGGGTCCACAAAATGGCGCCAAATATGAACCCAGTTATTCCGAACTCGGCCAGGCGCTGGCAAGTTCGGCCGCCCTGATCAAGTCAGGTGTGGGTGTTCGGGCAATCGCCGTTGACTTCGGCGGCTGGGATCACCACGTCGACGTCAGTTGGCGGATCGCTTCTCAGATAAAGGAGATGGCTAACTGTCTCAAGGCGTTCTTCCAAGACCTCGGCCCACACGCTTCACGAGTGACCGTGGTGACGTTGAGCGAGTTCGGTCGGCGCCTCGAACAAAACGGCGCGGCTGGCGTTGACCACGGCTACGGCAATGCCGTCTTTGCCTTCGGTGCAGGCGTCAAGGGCGGCTACTACGCGAACTGGCCGACCCTCTCGGGCTCGAACCTGCGAGACGGCGACCTGAACGTCACGACCGACTATCGGAACGTACTTTCGGAGATCTTGGAAGCTCGATTCCCTTCGGTCGGTGTCGGTACGGTGTTCCCCGGGCTGACTCGAAACAACCTCGGTTTCATGTCGCCTTACTGAGCGGCGACGCATCGTGATCAAGGATAAATTGAACTGATGAACTCGCTTCGCAGTCCGTGGATCGGCGCATTCGCAGTCGCTTTCGTCGCCCACTTAGCTTTACTTGCGGCCGAGGCGACGCCGTGGGACACCGTCACCAAGTGCCTTCTTGCTCCGCTGCTGATCGGCTGGGTTCTGCAGCAAGGCGGCCCCCGGATAATCGTTTTGGCATTGGTGTTCTGTTTCTTCGGCGACCTTTTCCTGGACCTAAACGAGGCTTGGTTCTTGGCCGGGATGGCGGCCTTTGCGGGTGCTCATGTCTGCTTCGTCGCCTTCTTCGTGCGCCAAGGTGCAATAGCGGGACTGAAGCAACGGCCGTGGATCGCTGTGGTCTTGGCGCTGATCGCGGTCGGCGTGCTGGCTTGGGCATGGAGCGGGCTCGAAAGCGGACTCCGGGTTCCCGTCGCGGTCTACGCATTTCTACTTTCGACCACTGCGGCCACTGCGCTGGCGGTCGACCTGCGCGCCGGAATTGGCGGCTTGCTCTTCCTCTTCTCCGACGCGGTCATCGCGCTAGGGATTGCCGGCCGAGTCAACGACGGCGCAGTCACGAGCCTAACGATCATGTTCACCTATGGGCTAGCTCTGTTCTTCTTAGCTACCGCAACCGTGTGGTTGGCGGCCAAGACTGCGGGCTTTGATCCGACTCAAGCCACGGACTGCTGGCCCACCTCAGAAACCGGACCGGGCAAAATGTCCATATGAGCGACCCACGCGCCGGACTACCGGCTGAGCCGGCAGACCTAGTCGACTTGGCCGAACTCGTCGAGGCTTACTACTCGCGCCACCCAGACCCAGCCAACGTGGATCAACAGGTCACGTTCGGCACGAGTGGCCACCGAGGCTCGAGCCTGAACACTTCTTTCAACGACGACCATATCGCCGCCACCACGCAGGCGATCTGCGAATACCGGGCCGCCGAAGCGATCACTGGCCCGCTGTTCATCGGCCGCGACACGCATGCACTTTCGGAGCCGGCGTGGCAAACCGCGATCGAGGTTCTCGTCGCAAACCAGGTGGACGTTCTCGTCGACAGTCGCAACGGGTTCACGCCGACGCCAGCGATTTCTCATGCCATCTTGACCGCCAACCGAGACCGCAGCAGCGAGTTGGCCGACGGGATCGTGGTGACCCCGTCACACAATCCGCCAGCCGATGGCGGGTTCAAATACAACCCGCCCCACGGCGGTCCGGCCGACAGTTCGGCTACCGCCCAGATCGCGAACCGCGCTAACGAGTTGCTCGCTACCGGGTTAAATCAGGTCCAGCGGGTGCCGTTTGAGCAGGCCTTGGCCGCGTGCGGAGCTTACGACTTCCTCGATGTGTACGTTCGAGATTTGGCGTCAATCATCGATCTGGAAGCGATCAAGATAGCCGGAATTAGGATCGGCGCCGACCCACTCGGCGGCGCCAGCGTCGCCTATTGGGGCGAAATCGCCGATCGCTACGGCCTCGACCTGACGGTGGTCAACCCGAACGTCGACCCTACGTTCGGCTTCATGACCTTGGACTGGGACGGCAAGATCCGAATGGACTGCTCGTCACCGGACGCAATGGCCTCGCTGATCGCCGGCCGCGACCGGTTCGACATTTCGACCGGCAACGACGCAGACGCTGACCGGCACGGGATTGTCACCGCCGATGCCGGACTGATGAACCCCAACCATTTTCTGGCCGTCGCGATCGCTCACTTGTTCGGCGGGGCTCGGCCAAGTTGGCCAGCCGACGTCCAGATCGGCAAGACTCTCGTTTCGTCTTCGATGATCGACCGAGTTGCCGACGGCTTGGCCAAACCGCTGGTCGAAGTTCCGGTTGGGTTCAAATGGTTCGTGCCTGGGCTGCTCGACGGCACCTTAGGCTTTGGCGGCGAAGAGTCGGCCGGCGCCTCGTTCTTGCGGCTGGACGGAAGTGTCTGGACGACCGACAAGGACGGCATCATCCTAGCGTTGCTGGCGGCAGAGATTATGGCTACCACCGGCAAGTCACCCAGTGTGCTCTACCACGAACTGACCGAACGCTACGGTGCTCCCGCCTACGCGCGGATCGATGCTCCGGCGACGAGGGCGCAAAAGGAACGGCTCGGACAGCTAACCGCGGCCGACGTCACCGCGACCGAACTGGCCGGCGAACCGATAACTTCTGTGCTGACTGAAGCGCCGGGAAACGGAGCCAAAATCGGCGGGATCAAGGTGACCACCGAGTCCGCTTGGTTCGCCGCCCGGCCGTCCGGAACCGAAGACGTTTACAAGATTTATGCCGAATCGTTCCGTGGCGTTGAACATTTGGCCGAAGTCCAAGCCGCAGCCAAATCACTCGTTGACTCAGTTTTGAAACGTAGCTGAATCAGCCGTAGGGCCAGTTGCCTCCGCTGGCCGAAAGTCCACGGCCGAGTTCTTGGGCGCGGCGATTCCACTCCATCGCTCTGGCGGCAATCCAGTAACGCTGCTGCGCCATCAACACGGTCAGCGAGGTGCCCATTTCACGCGGGTACATCTTGCCGATGGCGACCGCAATTTCGCGAGCAGCCCTAGCGTCGTGGGCGGCATCGTGAGCGCGATCTAGCCTTACCCCATAGTGAGCGGCTACATCGCCGAGCCGTCGAGTCCCTGGCCGCTCGCGGTCAACCCCCCAGTCGAGCACGTACGGGTCGACCACCAGCAGGTCTTCCCAGTCAGGTTGGTCGAGTTCGTGTCGATCAGCCTCGGCCCGCAACAGCGTCAAGTCGAAGGCCGCGTTGTAAAGGACCAAGCCGACCCGGCGAAGGACGAGGTCCTGCACCCAAGAGAGCACCGGCCGAAGTGCCTGCGCCGACATCGGCGCCCTCACCAAGTCCGAGTCCGTAATTCCGTGGATGTCGGCCGAGGAGTCCGGGATCGGTACCCCCGGATTGACCATGCCGATGAAGTCTCCGCCAACGTCAGAAAGTGCCGCGAAACTCACGATGCGGTCGGTTCGCGGGTTTACGCCCGTGGTCTCAAAATCGAGGGCCGCCAAAGGCCGGTTGAACCAGGCCGCCGGATCGTCTTCAATCGGCGGCAAGACGTTCTTTGCGCGTCGCCCCGGGCCCGACCGTTTCGGTTCAGTCGGCGGGTTCGCGGACGCTTCAGGCATTTGGCCCATCCTCTCGGGGTTCAAACTTTCGCTGATCTGCTTCAGCCGCTTGGTCAGCAATTGTCGACTTCAGGTTTGACAGTTCGGTTTTGCGCCGCCGAGAAGAAGCCAAAATCCCCGCCAACACAAGGGCCGCCACCACGCCGAGAGTCGCCCCGATCAAACTCGCCCATCTAAAACCGGGCGCTTCAACGTCAAAGATACGTTCCCCCGCATGAGCGGATGCAGTCGTCCCCAGCACCACCCACAGAGTCAGCCAATTGGGCAGAGCCACCAGCAAGCCGACAAGGACTACGACTGGCTTGAACGGCCAAGCAACTTTCGGCCGACGGGCCTGCCAGGCAATCATCACCGCAAAGAAGGAAAACACCGAGCCGTAGAACAGGCCCCACGCGATCCCGGCGGACATTCGCCCGTCGACGACCCGGCCAACACGTTGCGCCCAAGCGCGCGGGGCGTACGCCGAAAGGACTTGAAAGAAAATGACGACGGCGACCACGATGACGAGCGAAACTACTAATCGCCGAGCCCAAATCTCGACGGAACTTCGCGCGCCCGGACCTTTACCCGCCGGCTGAGTAGAAGTGTCGGAACGCTCTAACTCAGCCATGTGAACCATTGTGACACTTGCGTGTCCGTAGATCGAGAAGCCACTGAGATAGAATCAGTCCCGAGTCCATGGTCTTCCTCGTAACGCTGCACTTTGTCGCTGCAGCGGGAGCGCCTGCCCTCGTCAAGTTACTGGACCGGCGAGCGTTCCTAGTTTTGGCTCTTGCCCCAGCCATTTCCTTTAGCTGGCTGCTCGCCCCCGCCGTTCGGGCAACCAGCGACGATCCGACCTACGAACAGTATTCTTGGATACCGGGAATTGGCCTAAATCTTGACTTCACTCTCAACACGCTCAGTGCCGTGCTGGCCTTGTTGGTCACCGGCGTCGGTGCGCTCGTGCTGGTCTATTGCGCTTGGTATTTTCGGCCAAACGACCCGGAAATCTGGCGATTCTCCGGCGTTTTGACTGCGTTTGCTGGCGCCATGCTTGGCCTGGTCTTGGCCGACAACCTGTACGTGCTTTATGTGTTCTGGGAACTCACCACGGTGCTTTCCTTCCTGCTGATTGGACACAATCCAGAGCGCCGCGCAAACCGCCGAGCCGCGATGACGGCCTTGCTGGTGACC
>JAKPAQ010000494.1 GCA_029779385.1 Actinomycetes bacterium
CTGTCCACTGATCGACATATGGGTCCCAGTAGCTGATGTCGGCACCCATTGTGAGCAGGGTGCGGGCGATCGGCAGTGACGGACTCTCACGACTGTCGGCAACGTTTGCTTTGTAGGTGATCCCAACGACGGCAATACGCGAACCACGCATCGGCTTCGCATGTTCGTTGAGGAGGTCCTGCAGGCGTCGGCAGACGTAGCCAGGCATCGCCGAGTTGATGTCCTGTGCGAGTTCGATGAATCGAAAGGTGTGGCCAAGGCGGCTGCGAACATGGTGCGACAGATAGTTGGGGTCGATCGGGATGCAGTGTCCACCGACGCCAGGACCGGGGTAGAACGCCTGGAATCCGAATGGCTTTGTCGCTGCACATCGGATTGCATCCCACACATCAATGTCGAGTTCGTGGCTCAGGATCGCGAGCTCATTGATGAGGGCAATGTTCACATGCCGGTAGGTGTTCTCAAGCAGCTTCGCGAGTTCGGCCTCGCGCGCACCCTTGGCTACGACCACGGTGTCGCAGAAGCGTGAGTAGAAGTCGCGGGCGGCCGCGCTTGAAGCCTCGTCGAGACCACCAACAACCTTTGGTGTGTTCGTGATTCCGTAGGTGGCGTTGCCGGGGTCGACGCGCTCGGGCGAGAAAGCCAGCTTGACCTGCGATGGGACTTGCAATCCTGATTCGGCGAGGATCGGCGCGACCACTTCTTCGGTCGTCCCCGGGTAGGTCGTCGATTCGAGTACGACTAAATCGCCATCGGCAAGGTGAGGGATCAGTGTGGCCGCCGCCGACTTCACGGCGGTGAGATCGGGACCTTGATCTTCACTCAACGGCGTTGGTACACAAATGATGAACGTCCCGCACTCATCCAGGCGACTTGCGTCCGAGGTCGGTTCGAAGCCCTTTGCCAACATCGCCGCGATGCCGTCGTCATCAATATCGGAAATTGGTGATTGTCCGGCAGCAAGTTGCTTGACTGCCCGCTCATTGATGTCGAACCCGATGATTCGAATTCCGACGTCAACCGCTGCCTGAGCGAGTGGTAGACCGACGTAGCCAAGTCCGATGATCGCGGTGGGCTTGACCTCAGTCATGTGAACTCCAGATTCGTCAGGCATTGGGCGTTGTGGCTTAACCGTAGGGGTGCGTTGCCAGCGGGTGCATCTCAGGCGCTCGCCTGAGGTTCACACATTCGATGCAAGAAGCCGAGATTCACCTGTTTGCCGCTAAAGATCGTCTCATCACCCGAACGCCATTAATGCTTCACCCGAACCCCGCCGAATTCACCTTTGTAGTCCACACACCTTTGGGTGAACCTTCGGAGGTCGGCGCACATGTCGAGACGATCATTCTTCAGCATTGCGATCGCGGGGTCCTCCGTCGTCGCACTCGCTGCCGCAACACTTGCCGCTGTGCCGGCCTCGGCCGCCTCGACCAATGAACTCCTCGTTGAGGACAGTTTCAGTCGCACAGTTGCCCAAGGCTTCGGTGCAGCGTCAATAGGTGGTTCCTACACCACCCCAGAGCCCAAAAACATGAGCGTTAATGGCTCGCAGGGAGTCTTGTCACTGACACAGACAATGACGCGTTCCGCCTGGGTGGGTCCGAGTAGTGCCGAGGATGTGGACGTCACCAATAGCTTCGGTGTCAGCGCGCTTCCCACCGCGGGCAGCGTCTACCAAGGGCAGATGGTTCGCACGACTGCTGCGGGTGCCTACTACACATCGCGTCTGCGGATCATGCCCAACAAGACCATCTACTTGGGTCTACGAGCAGTAGCCGCCGGCGGTTCCCAAACCACGATCGGTTCCGATGTCACGCTGCCGTTTGCCATGGCTGCCGGAACTCGACTCATTTCCCGGTTCCAAGTTCAAGGCTCAACACTGCGGGTCAAGGCGTGGGCTAAAGGATCCACGGAGCCAGCAAACTGGCAACTCACTGGTACGTCGACGGCTTTGCCAAACGCCGGACGTACCGGTGTGTGGTCATATCTGGGCGGTGGAACGAACTCCCTGGATGTCACAGTCGATGATCTCAGGGTCGAGTCCTTGACTCCGGCGAACGTACTGCCGAGCGCGGCGTTCACCACCTCGGTCAACAACTTGGCGCTGGCAGTTGACGCATCGGGTTCAGCCGATTCTGATGGCACGATTTTGTCGTATGCGTGGGACTTCGGTGATGGGACGTCGGGCACTGGTAAGACCGCGTCCAAGACGTATGCCGCTGCCGGGACCTACCCAGTGAAACTGACGGTGACGGACAACCGAGGTGGTACGGCAACGATCACCAAGCAGGTGAGCGCGCTTGCGCAAAACGTATTGCCGACGGCAGCGTTCACGACGTCGGTGAATGATTTGGCGCTCACGGTTGATGCGGGTGGTTCGTCTGATTCTGATGGCACGATTTCGTCGTATGCGTGGGATTTCGGTGATGGGACGTCGGGCACTGGTAAGACCGCGTCCAAGACGTATGCAGCACCGGGGCCGTATTCGGTGAAGTTGACGGTCACGGATAACCGTGGTGGTACGGCGACGGTGACGAACCAGGTCACCGCGATCGCTCCGAATGTGCTTCCGACGGCAGCGTTCACGACGTCGGTGAATGATTTGGCACTGGCGGTTGATGCGGGTGGTTCGTCTGATTCGGATGGCACTTTGACTGACTATGCGTGGGACTTCGGTGACGGAACCAATGGTTCCGGGAAGACGGCTACGAAGACGTATGCTGCACCGGGGCCATATTCGGTGAAGCTGACGGTCACGGACAACCGTGGAGGCAAGGCGACGGTGACGAACCAGGTCACCGCGATCGCACCGAATGTGCTTCCGACAGCTGCATTCACGAGCTCGGTCAACGACCTGGCGCTCGCGGTTGATGCGGGTG
>JAKPAQ010000391.1 GCA_029779385.1 Actinomycetes bacterium
CGATTCCCGGCGATCACCGTTCGCGACCAGGTCCGGGCCGAAGCGATGCTGGCCGCCGAACTTGGCATCGACCGGTGGCATGCGGTGATCGGCGGTTCGGCCGGCGGGATGCGTGCACTCGAGTGGGCAATCATGTTCGGCGAAAAAGTCGAGCGCCTGTTCCTGCTGGCTTCATCGGCCTACGCGTCGGCCGAACAGATCGCGTGGACCTCCACCCAGTCAGACATTATTCGCGCTGCCGGACCAGTCGCGGGCCTAGATTTGGCTCGCCGGATCGCCCACACCACCTACCGCAGTGAGCCGGAGTTGGCCGAACGCTTTGGTCGCAGCGTCCAGCCAGACGGCCGGTTCGCGGTTGAGTCTTATCTGCAGCATCACGGCGGCAAGTTGGTGAAACGGTTCGACGCTTGGTCCTATGTGGCTCTTGGCGAGGCGATGAATAGCCACGATGTTGGCCGTGATCGCGGCGGCATCTCGGCCGCCTTGTCCCAAGTGACGGCCAAGACGGTTGTCGCCGCCATCGATTCGGACCGGCTTTATCCGCCGTATCAGCAGCAGGAGTTGGCTGACGAGATTTCGTGCTGCCAGGGCCTGGATGTGATCGTGTCCGACCACGGCCACGACGGTTTCTTGATCGAACACGAACAGGTTTCGGTGCTCGCTAGGCGTCTTTTGACTAGTTGATGCATTTTTCCTGCGCGTGATACCCCCTGGGGTACATCCTGAGAGTGTCAGATCACTCGTAAGGAGTTCCTCATGAAACCGCATGCCGTAGTTCTCGGGTCTAGTTTCGCTGGCCTAACCGCCGCGTTCGCGCTCAAACACGATCTCCACGACGAGATCGACGTCACCGTCGTCTCGCCCCGCAGCCTGTTCGTCTTCAACCCGAGCCTGATTTGGCTGCCATTCGGAAAACGCGACCGTGAAGACATCTCGTTCGACGTCGCCCCGGTGCTTGACGAGCATGGCATCGAGTTCATCAATCAGGCCGCGACCGGCTTGGACCCGCAGGCCAACACCGTCACGCTCGACAACGGTCAAGTGCTCAACTATGACCATCTGGTGATTGCCACCGGCTACCGAAACGACCTTGACGTGGTCGAGGGGTTCCGCGAGAACACCACCACCATCACCGCCCTGCCGGCAGCGGAGGAAACAGAGTCGGCGTGGACCAAGTACCTC
>JAKPAQ010000394.1 GCA_029779385.1 Actinomycetes bacterium
GGCCGCGGTGACCAAGCCGAGCAGGGCGCCGACCCAAGCTAGGGGAGCGTCACCGCTGGAGCGAACGGCACTCCACAGGAACAGGGCAGTTTCTAGGCCTTCGCGCGCCACCGCAACGAAACCGACGACGACCAAACCCCAGCCGGGGCCGTCGAGTCGGACCTCGACCTGATGCTCGAGCTCCTTCTTCAATCCGCGCGCCATCCGCGCCATCCAGAAAATCATCCAAGTGACTAGGGCTACCGCCAGAATCGACAGCGTTCCGCCGATGATTTCTTGGGCACGGAAAGTTAGTCCGTAGGTGCCAAAAGTCAGTAGCGCGCCGAGGCCCAGGGACAAAGTGATGGCCAAGCCAATGCCGAGCCAGATCCGTGGAACGACGTCGTCTCTGCCAATTTTTTTGACGTAGGCGATCAGGATGCCGACGACCAGGGCCGCTTCTAAGCCCTCGCGCAGACCGATCAGAAAAGTACCTAGCATGTTTCACCTTTTTAGCCGCCACAGTTAGGACAGCCTCAGCAAACATACATTACCTCATCAGAGGCGGCGAACCTTGTACGCACTGGTCCAAATCTTGACCTTCTCGACCGACTTTCCTGGTCGAGGGGCATGCCAGATTTTACCGCCGCCAGCGTAAATCGCAATGTGGTAGTAGCCACCGCCGTTGTAGAAACCGACTAGATCGCCCTTCTTCTTGGCGCCCTTGGAGACTGACTTGCCCTTTTTCATTTGAGCTCCGGCGACTCGCGGGAGTGACTTCTTGATCGACTTTTTCACGACGTACTGGACGTAGCCGGAGCAGTCGAACCCCGACGGCGAGGCGCCACCGCGGCGGTAGGGCGTTCCCTTGTACTTGGCCGCAGTATTGACGATCTTGGTGCGTTTGGCAGTTGGGGCCGAATCGTCGGCAACTGCGGGCGTGGCAACGCCAAGCAGGGAGGCGATTAGGCAGGCAGACAGAAATAGTGCGAAACGACGCATAGGGGGTGACTCCTTCTACGCCTACGAGGAGAGACCTGTCGGACTGGCAATGAAGGTTTGCCCCACCTGTAGTGGTTAGCCCCAAGTCGCGGTCACGCGACACCGTGCTGGTGTCCCCGGCTCGCCGATTGGTTTCGTATTGATGGATCCGTCGAACGTCGGCGAGTTCAGCGCGTTCGCGGCCGGGCCCAGAAAAGGCCTCAAGGACTGTAAGCAGGAAAAGCCAATGAAAGCCAGCCGATGGCAATTCGTGCAACAGGCGTCTAAACAGTCGCATTTGCTGCAATTTCGCCAGAAATCAAAAGTTACAGCGGATAGTTCAAAGTGATCGAAGTCACGGGGAGAAGTCGCTGATTTGTCCCAGAACGCCAACTGATAGCCTAACTGGGAACCATCCTTTAACCACCGTCCTGTGAGGCGGAGAAGGGGGTCGGCTTGTGAGCATCGTCATGGATGCCACCGACATCTCGCGCGCGTTGACTCGGATTACTCACGAAATCCTCGAGAAGAATCGCGACGCCGAGCAAGTCGTAATCTTGGGAATCCCCACTCGCGGCGTTGAGCTCGCCCAACGGATCGCGGCCAAGATGACTGAGGTCGAAGGCACGACAATCACCCCAGGCGCGCTAGACGTCACGATGTATCGCGACGATCTGCGGCTGCGGGCGCCGCGGGCACTCGAACCGACGAACGTTCCCGAAGACATCGACGGGCGAGTAGTGGTGCTGGTTGACGACGTGTTGATGAGTGGGCGCACTATTCGTGCCGCGCTCGATGCGCTGAGCGAACTCGGCCGTCCAAAGGCGGTCCAGTTGGCAGTGTTGGTTGATCGCGGTCACCGCGAGTTGCCGATCCGGGCCGATTTCGTCGGTAAGAACTTGCCGACGGCCAAGACCGAAAAGGTCCAGGTGCGGTTGGCCGAATTTGACGGCACCGAGGATTCGGTCCAGATCGAGGGGGACCGCTGATGAAGCATCTACTCAGCGCCGGTGACTTGAGCCGCGATGAAGCGACCCTGATCCTAGATACCGCTGCCGAACTGTTGAGTGTCGCCAAACGGCCGATCAAAAAGTTGCCGACGCTGCGCGGCCGCACGAT
>JAKPAQ010000404.1 GCA_029779385.1 Actinomycetes bacterium
AAGCCGGAAGGCTCCCCCCGCCAAGGTGGTTGTTTGGGCGGGCCGACATAGGACTGGCCGTTCCGTTCACGCTTTAGAAGAACTGCCCCATGGAAAACTCGAATCGCCCGGAGTCTTTTTCGCCGTCACGGTTTTCGTCAAACGGAATGCCGTAGGAAAAGCGCAGATCGCCCATGGGGGACCGCCAGCGCAATTCAAGACCGGCGGACCGCTTGAGCTCGTCGTCCCAGTTCCAGTCGCGGTCGTCGTCGACGTTCAGACCCACGTCAAAGAAGGGCACCAAGTTCAGGCCGAACTCGTTGCTGACGCTCCAGATGTATTCAAAGTTGGCGAAAGCCATGCGCGTACCGCCGATACGGTCGCCTGTGGCCGGGTCCGTCGGCACGATGTCGCGGCTGTCGTAGCCACGCACCGAGTCGATGCCGCCCATCCAGAAGCGTTCAAACACGGGAACTTCGTCGGAACCGTTTTCGAAGATGGCCGACCCTTTCACGCGCATGTGCAGTACATGGTCTTGCATCAGTTCAAAGTAGGTCTGGTGCTCGGCGGAGACGGTGAAGAAGTCGTCGTCGCCACCCAGGACGCCGCCGCCGTATTCCACGCCGATCCGGTCGATGTTGCCGTTCGTCGGGCGCTCTTTGTTGGTGGTATCGCGGGTGATCCGCGCCATGCCCACGCTGGAGATACGGTCGCCGTCGGCATACTTGCGGATGATCCAGGAGGCGTTGTCCTCAAGGTCGTAGAGGCTATACTGGTCGAGGCGGTAGCCCCAGCCGAGCGAGGTATATTCGCCGAGCGGGTAGGCCATGCGCACAACGCTGCCGGTGGTCTTTTTGCGGTAGTCGATGTAGTCGTCGCGCCAGTGGTAGATGTCGAAGCCCACGGACAGATCCGTGTCGTTCCAACGCGGGTTGGTGAACGAGAAGGTCAGGGCTTCGCGTCGGCCGGAGAAGCCCGCCTGCAGGGACACATTGTAGCCTTTACCCCACAGGTTGCGCTCCATGATCGTGC
>JAKPAQ010000416.1 GCA_029779385.1 Actinomycetes bacterium
TCGTAGCGCACCGCGTCAGTTGTAGTCATTTGCGTGTTCTCCTGAAGTCGTTCCGGTCAGATGCGCTCGACGATGGTGGCAATGCCCATGCCGCCGCCGATGCACAAGGTCGCCATGCCATAGCGCTTCTCGCGACGTTCGAGCTCGTCGACGAGAGTGCCCAAGATCATTGCGCCGGTGGCGCCGAGCGGGTGGCCAAGGGCGATCGCGCCGCCGTTGACGTTGGTCCGATCGTGGGGGAAGTCGTCGAGGTCGCGCATCAACTTCATCGCGACGGCGGCGAACGCCTCATTGATCTCCAGCAGGTCGATGTCCTCGATGGACAGACCGGCCTTGTCGAGTGCCTTGCGGCAAGCCGGGCCGGGGCCCGTCAACATGATGGTCGGCTCCGAGCCGATGACCGCCGTGGACACGATGCGCGCCCGCGGGGTGAGCCCGTGCTGCTGGCCGGCCTTTTCCGAACCGAGCAGGACCAGCGACGCACCATCGACGATGCCCGAGCTGTTGCCGGCGTGGTGGACGTGGTTGATCTGGCTGACCTTCGTGTACTTCTCCAACGCGACCGCGTCGAAGCCGCCAAGGTCGCCAATATCAGCGAACGACGGCTTGAGGCCCGAGAGGGACTCGGCCGTGGTGCCTTCACGAACGAACTCGTCGTGATCGAGGATGGTGATCCCGTTGAGGTCGCGCACCGGCACGATCGACTTGTTGAAGTAGCCGTTGGCGATCGCCTTGGCGGCACGCGCCTGCGACTCGGCGGCGAACGTGTCGACGTCCTCGCGGCTGTAGCCCTCAAGCGTGGCGATCAAGTCGGCGCCGATGCCCTGGGGCACGAAGTCGGTGTCTAGCGCGGTCTTGGGGTCCATCGCCCAAGCCCCGCCGTCCGAGGCCATTGGCACTCGGCTCATCGACTCAACGCCACCGGCGATGATTAGGTCTTCCCAGCCGGAGCGAACTCGCGCGGCGGCCTGGTTTACCGCTTCGAGCCCGGAGGCGCAGAAGCGGTTGAGCTGGACTCCGGCAACCTGCTCACCAAAGCCGGCAGCCAAAACGGCGGTGCGGGCGATGTCGGCACCTTGGTCACCGACCGGCGAGACAACGCCCAAGATGACGTCGTCGACCTGGTTGGGGTCAAGGTTGGGGTTTCGGGTCTTAACTTCGTCGAGCAGGCCGTTTACCAGCGAGATCGGCTTGACCTCGTGGAGTGAGCCGTTCTTCTTTCCGCGGCCACGGGGGGTGCGGATGGCGTCGTAAATAAATGCCTCGGTCATAGGTGTCCTCACAGACGATGAAAGCAACTGTGCCAATACTGACACCGTTACTGTCAGAGTTTGTACCGGACCCCAAATTGAGTCCGATTCAACAAGTTTCCCACTGCCCTAGGTCGTCGCGTTCAGCCGCCCGTTGCGCAGCCACCAAGAGTTTGTTGTGGGCGACGTTTGGCCACACCCGAAGCGACTGGGCGTGGCCGTTCCGAGTGAGTTCATATTGGATGAACTCGCCGTCGCCGTTCCAAAGGTTGAACAGCAGTCGACCATAACGATCGCGCGCTTCGGTGTCGGTCGCTCCCCAGATCGTCGAGCCGCGCGGCGCCAAGTCGATCAACGCTCGGCGCGCCTCGTCAACCCAACATTCACCCTTTTCAGGAGTGTCGATGCCGATGAGCCGGACCCGGATTTCTTCATTCACGTCAACGACTGTGTTGGCCGACAGCACCTCAGCGCGCAAAGTGTCGCCGTCGAA
>JAKPAQ010000438.1 GCA_029779385.1 Actinomycetes bacterium
GGTTACTCGGCCTGCACGCTTTCGCGCTGGCCGCGATTGGGTTCTGCCTGTTTATGGCGACTTGGCAGTTGGGCGTCTACGACCAACGCCAAGTGGCCGAAACGCCGAAGGAACCCGGAGGGTCGGCGGTCGCGATCGAAGAAGTTTGGGGTCCAGGTGAGGTCTTCACCACCGACCACGATCAACAACTAGTTAGTGTCACGGGTCGTTTTCGGCCAGCAGATGAACAGTTCTGGGTGACGAACACGAAGCCGGACGGAACCGAGGGCGTTTGGCTCGTTGCCCCGGTCACCGTTGAGGGTGCCGAACTAATGGTGGTTCGCGGTTGGCTTGCTGAACCGGTGTCACCAATGCCGAGCGTGCCACAAGGTGAAACCACCTTCGATGCAGTTTTGCAGCCCGGCGCCGAACCAGGTGCCGGCTGGGATGAGGAAACCCGCACGATCGGCTCGCTTCGGATCCCGACCCTGCTCAATGAACTTGGTTACGACCAGTTGTGGTCTGGTTACGCCATCACTACCGATAAGCAGATCGCCGCGCCGGCGGAACTGGCTGAAGTTCCCGAAAATGAGGTGTCTTGGACTACTGGCGGGCGAAACCTTGGCTACGGTCTGCAATGGTGGGTTTTCGCCGGGTTCGCGGCCTTCATGTGGTGGCGGATAGCCCGCGAAATGGTCTTTGGGGACGATCGCTAACCTGAAGGACGTGAACGACCGACTTTTGCGGGCATATCAGGTGATGGCGACGATCGTTGGCCTCAACCTTCTAATCGTGATGGCAGGCTTTATCGGCAAGATCGCCACCGACGAATTCTCTTGGTGGAACCGTCACCAAGACATCTTTATGGTCATCGACCAACTCCACGGATTCTTGTTCATGGTGTTGATCGTGCTCATCGCCCGCCTTGGTCTACGCCAAAAGTGGTCGTGGGGGTTCATGCTCAGCGTGATCGTTCTCGCCTGTGTGCCGCTCGTTTCGTTCTGGTCCGAACGGCGCACCACGCATCGAGTTCACGCAGACCAAGCTGCCGCGCAGCCGGTTGGCTAACGCCCGTTGAACTGAGCATTCCCGGGACCGTTTGTTAGGAACGACTCCATCCCGTGTTGCAAGTCTTCGGTGTGAAATAGGCTCGCCGCGATCGAGGTTGTTTCTGCCAGTGAGGCGGCCAAACCGTCGTCTTCGAGCAATCTCAACAACTCTTTTGCCGCCCCGAACGCTTTGGTCGGTCCGGCAGCCAAATCTGCTGCGAACTCGGCAACACCTTCGGCCAGCGACTCCGGTGAGAAAATCCGATTGACCACATTCCAGCGTTCGAGAGTCGCAGCGTCGTAGAGCGCCCCGCTGAACACGAACTCTTTCGCCCGGGCGAGGCCGGCACGCTCGGCTAACCGTTGAGTCCCACCCATTGTTGGGGTTAGGCCGATCACTCGCTCAACCAGTCCAAAGCGTGCGTTTTGCGAGGCAAAAAGCAGATCGCAGGCCAGTGCAACCTCCAGCGCCCAGGTAAGAGTTAGCCCATGTGCGACAAAAATTGTCGGCATCTCCAAGTTGGCGAACCGGTTCGGCAGCTCCAGCATGCGGTCGTAGAGCGCTTTGGTCGCTGCCTCGGACTTTTGGGCATAAAACTGCGCAACATCAACGCCGCCGGAAACGATCTTTCCGTCGGCCTTCACAACTAAAACGCGAGGCTGATTCGCTTCGATCGAGTCCAACGCAGCATCGAACTCATCGTGCAGAGCTAAGGAGTAGAGGTTGACCTGCCCGGCAGAGAAGGTGAGGGTCGCAACGCCTGCCGCAAACTGCAGGTCAACACTCATCAGTTACTAGTCGGGTCGTACGAACCGCCCTTGTTTGCGGTGACCTTTCGGTACACGAAAACTCCGGCGACGGCAGCTGCGACAAGAATCACTAGTTTCGACATGCCCATACGGTAGCCCCAGTTTGTTGGCACGTCATGTAAAGATTGGGAAAACCTTTGAAAGGACCTTGAAGTGGCCACCACGGCGACCTTGCATACCAATCGCGGCGACATCGTAATTGAACTGTTCGAACACCAAGCACCTAAGACGGTGGCGAACTTCGTCGGATTGGCCGAAGGCACCAAGGAGTGGGTCGACCCCGCTACCGGCAAGGTTTCAACCGATCCTTTCTATGACGGTCTCACTTTTCATCGGATCATCTCGAACTTCATGATCCAGGGTGGCGACCCACTCGGCGATGGCCGCGGCGGCCCCGGTTTTGAGTTTGACGACGAGTTCCACCCAGAACTCAAATTTGATCGCCCCTATCTGCTCGCAATGGCCAACGCTGGCCTGAAGCCGGACGGCAGCGGCACGAACGGATCCCAGTTCTTCATCACCGTGGTGCCCACGGATTGGCTCAACCGCAAGCACTCGATCTTTGGTGAAGTGGTTTCACCCGACAGTCGCGCCGTTATCGACGCGATCGTTACGACCGCCACCGACCGCTTCGATCGCCCGGCCGAGCCGGTAGTGATCGAGTCGGTAACCATTCAGAAGTGAGCAACGCGGCCGGGCCGCAGGTCTGTTATCTGCACCCGGACCGGCCGGCTTTTATTCAGTGTCAGCGCTGTATGCGCTATATCTGCCCTGAAGACATGCGTGAGGCGAGTGTTGGCTTTCAGTGCCCCAATTGCGTAGCCAAAGGGCAAGCGTCAGTTCGTCAACCGCGAACCATTGCTGGCGGTGCCATCTCGACCAACGTCGGTGCAGTCACGTTGGCAATCATTGCCATCAACCTTGTTGCCCAACTGGTCGTCATGTTTCAGGGCGGACCTGGCCAAAGTGGGCTGTTCAAGTGGGGCGCAATGTGGGGGTGGGGTGTCGCCCAAGGTGATTGGTGGCGACTGCTGACGGCGGCGTTCCTGCACGGCAGCCTGATGCATATCGCGTTCAACATGTACGCGCTCTATCTTTTTGGCCCGCAGGCCGAACATGTCCTCGGGCGCTGGCGGTTTATCGCGTCTTATGTGACGGTCGCGGTCGGCTCCTCGGTCGTGGTCTACCTGTTCGAGGATCCCCAAGTCGCCACAGTCGGTGCCTCCGGCGCAGTGTTTGGCTTGTTCGGACTCTCACTGATTTACCTGCTTCGTACCAAGCAGTCACTAAACGCGATGTTGATTCTGTTGGTGATCAACGGCGTGATCAGCCTGCAAAGCGGAATTAGTTGGCAGGGCCACCTTGGTGGTTTTCTTACCGGTTTGGTTCTTGGCGTGGCGTTTGGGTACGCACCGAAAGAACGCCGAACACTCATCCACATCGGCACATTCGTCGCGTTGTGGGTGTTGTTCGCCGCGGCAATCCTTTGGCGAACTGACGTATTGATTGGCACTCTTGTGCCGGGGATGGCCTAAATAACAACCATGTAGTTATCCACACCTGTGTACACAGGTGTGGATAATGACAACGGTGTAATTCACTCCCACTTCATTGCGAAGCCGAACGCGGCCAAGATGAATCCCATCCCAATAGCCAGGTTCCATGGCCCCAAATCAGTGAAGAACGGGATTGTGTGGTCGGTATTTACCAGCGTGTAGAACGTAACGATCCACAACAAGCCGATGACGGCACACGCCACCATGGCCGGTGCGGCCCAACGGTTGCCGATGCGTACCGGCTTAGGTCCGTTGTCCTCGACTGAATTTCGTTTGAACTTGTTGAACACGATGGTCTCCCGCTCAAGTGGCCTCAGGTGAGGCCACGATGTGACGTACTCCGCTAGCGTAGTCGGCGTAACTTATTCGGACAGGTAGGAGGTGACGGTAATGACAGAGCAGGATTCCACCTCGCGTAAATGGAGTCTGCTTGCCGTCGGCGTCTCTTGCTTCTGTGGGGTTGCTTTTGTTGCCGCTGCTGTCACTTCCAACGGATCCGATTTGAGGCCGGCCGGAGGCAATATCGAATCAGTGCTGGCCGGACGCACCAAAGAGGTCGAAAGCAAGCGACAGTTATCGGTGACGCTCCAAACCGAAATAGACAAGTTGTCGAAGCGTGTCGATGACGCTGCCCTGAAAGCGCAAGTCGCTCGAGCCAAAGAAGCGGCTGGCCCAGCCGGAATGACCGCCGTCCGAGGACCCGGAATACGCGTAACTCTCGACGACGCGCCAAGTTCAGTCAACGTGCCTGGGCTTGATCCGAATCTGTTGGTTGTTCACCAGCAGGATTTGCAGGCATTCGTGAACGCTCTTTGGGCCGGCGGCGCGGAGGCAGTGACCCTGCAAGGCCAACGTCTGACCACCATCGTCGGGATCAAATGCGTTGGAAATACCGTCGTGCTCGACGGTGTTCCCTACGCTCCGCCATATGTGATCGAAGCGATCGGCAACCAATCGATGATGGCCTCGGCTTTGGTCGAGTCACCAGAGGTTCAGATCTATACCGATTACGCGAATCGTTACGGGCTCGGCCTAGAACAGGAGAACCGAAGGTCGATTAAGGCACCGGCGAGCAGCGGCACTATCTCGTTGAACCATGCACGACCGTTCTCTGGCTGAGGCCGAAGCGCTCGAGCACCTAGGTGACCTGAGCTAGTCCCCAAACCCATCTGTTGGAGCGGTAGTTGGGTTCGCAGGTGTCGAGACGGTAATCGTTACGCTCGTTCCCGGGCTCACCATTGACCCGCCGGGCCTGCTCTGCGCAGTAACCTGGCCGGCTGGAGCAGTGCCAGCCGGGTCGTTGGAAACTGAAACCTTCAAGCCGGCGTCTGTCAGTGCTTTCGTGGCCGCGTCAGAAGTCATCCCGACTACGTTTGGAACCTCAACCTGGCCCTTTGAAACAATTAGGGTCACGGTCGAACCTCGTGCGACCGAAGCTCCTGGTAGTGGGTTGCTGTTGAGCACCCGATCTTTTGGTTCGCTGCTGTCGCGGTCTTCGCGCTTGACCTTAAGGCCGAACCTGTCGCCTTCGAGCAGGTTTTTCGCTTCGTCAAAGTCGAAACCGGTCAGGTCTGGAATCTGAACCTCCGCAGGGCCGGAACTGACGATCAGATCGACGGTCGTGCCCTCGTCGACGGTCGTGCCGATCGGCGGATCGGTCTCAATTACTTGGCCTTTGGGGATATCTGCGTTTGCCTGCTCAGTCGTATCGCCGACGACCAACTTCTTGGACTCGAGTCGGTTAGTGGCTGTTGGCACGTCCAACCCAGTTACCTGCGGAATGTCGACCTGCGGAGTTTTCACGTCCGGGTCGCCTTGATTGAGTAGCAGCGCGACTCCAACGGCGGCAGCCACCGCTAGCAATACCAAGGCAAGCGCCCACCATTTACCTGAACCAGACCCCTCCTCCTCATCAGCTGGAGGTGGAAGAACTGGGTCGGCAATCGTCGGGTTCAGCGCCGTAGCGCCAGGGACAGCGGCGACGGCTTGCGTCGGCAAGTCGACCGAGCCCCCAGCAATTACAAGTTCAATGTCTTTGCGCATGTCCCCGGCGCTGGAATACCGGTCGTCGACTCGCTTTGAAAGTGCTTTGGCCACAACGTTGTCGACGGCCAGCGAGACCTCCGGATTCAGCTGCGACGGCGGCCGAGCCTCTTCGCGGACATGCTGATACGCGACCGAAACCGGACTGTCGCCAACGAACGGCGGCCGCCCGGTGAGCAGTTCATAGAGCACACAGCCAGTGGAGTAGATGTCACTGCGCGCGTCGACAGTCTCGCCGCGAGCCTGCTCGGGCGACAAATACTGCGCAGTACCGATAACTGCTGCGGTTTGAGTCATGGCGCTGGAGGTGTCGGCAATCGCGCGAGCGATTCCGAAATCCATCACCTTGACCTTGCCCTCCGGCGTGAGCATCACGTTCGCGGGCTTGATGTCGCGGTGAATGATGCCAGCGCGGTGGCTGTAATCGAGCGCACTGAGGATATCTGCGGTGATCGCCAGTGCCCGCTCGGGCAAAATTTTGCGGCCATCACGCAGCACGTCGCGAAGAGTGCGACCCTCTACCAACTCCATCACGATGTAGGGGACGTGGCCGCCGTTTTTGTCCGTCGTCTCGCCGGTGTCATAAACGGCAACGATCGACGGATGGTTCAGCGATGCGGCCGACTGCGCCTCCCGGCGGAACCGCTCTTGGAACGTCTCATCTGCGGCAAGGTCAGGGCGCAGCATCTTGATTGCGACCGCTCGACCCAAGCGGGTATCGCGTCCGGCGCGGACGTCAGCCATCCCGCCGCGGCCGATCATCTCGCCCACTTCGTAACGCCCGCCAAGGGGGCTCATGCTGGTGTCGATCTCGGTCATAGTGTCCAGTCTCCCAAAGGGTGAATAAAAATCATC